>DASSHD010000617.1:0-4330 GCA_035693085.1 Hanamia sp.
GATGTTAATACAATTGGCTATGCCAGAGTGTTTATCAATTCAGGAATTTTGGCTGTTTGTTTTTTAGGCATCTCATTCTTATTTATTGCAATAGGAAGGCGAACTCATGAATAAACCCGTTCGGATTGTTTGGTGTCTTAATTTCTATTCCAGGCAGTAAACCAACAAATATTAATAAAACCTTTTTTATTATTCCTGATAAGAGCATTCTGAGACAATAAAATTAGCGTTGATATAAAAGCAGTAAACCAACCTACCCTGCCTACCGGACAGGCAGGCTACCGGCAGGCAGGCAAATAAACACTTTTTTAATTTTATTTTCCTTCCACCACCCATTTATAAAAATCAGGAAAATATTTTCTCCATGCCGCTTCATTATGATTTGCATTGGGGTCAATCATTTCTTTGATGGGAGAAGAAGAGCGGGATTTAATTTCTTTTTCAATACGTTTCATATCGGGGATCATAGAATCTTCTTCTTTGCCACCGGCGTAAAAAAATAATCTTGATTTCATTTTTTTTGCACCCGAAATTACAGTACTGTCAATACCGGAAGCAGTCCAAAAGGAAGGTGAGAAGATGCCGGCGCCTCCAAATACTTTAGGATATTTTAATGCGGCATACAATGAAATAAGCCCGCCCATTGAGCTTCCCGCTATAAATGTATTTCGTTTACTTTTTAAAGTACGATAATGCTGATCAATAAATGGTTTTAAATTTTCTACCAGAAAATCAACATATTGGTTGCCTTCGCCTTTCCCGTAATTTTGAAATTTCCAGGGATTGTATTCGTTCATTCTTTTTAAAAGGCCATTATCTATTCCCACGACGATCACTTCTTTTTTGCCTTTTTTAAAAATGGAATCAAGATACTCATCTACGCCCCATTCGCCTGCATAAGAAGTAGCATCGTCAAAAAGATTTTGTCCATCCTGCATGTATAAAACAGGATACTTTTTTTTAGATTTTGCATAATCAGGAGGAAGATAAAGCCATATTCTTCTTTTGCGTTTTAACTGTGGAATGTAAAATGCTGTATCCATAATTATTACATTCACAGATGCCGTATGATTTTTTTCAATAGAGACCTGATTCGATTTAAAATCATCATTCCATCCTAAAATATTTATACAGATTGTTGTATCGGCGCTTAAATGGAATGACCGGTTCGCAATACTTTTTCCTGTAGAATCAGTTTCTACCTTGTTCCAGTCTCCTCTTGTGAATTTGTATTCGTAATTTCCCTGCGGTAATGAAAGTGTAATTTTGAGATTTCCATTCTTATCAGGAATCAACTGATAACTTTTATCTGCAGGATTCCAGGAATTAAAATTGCCGGTAATATAGATATGATCCATTGAATGCAGCAATGGCGGTGGTTTTACTTCAAAAGTAACTTTATATTCAGCATTAGCAATTGTGGAAAAATAAAGCAGTGAACAAACCAATAATGAAGTTTTTAATTTTTGCATTACTACAACTCTTATGAAAACCGGGCTATAAAATCTTTTACCTTTTGATGAAAAGGAGCGCTCAACGGAACCAACGGAAAGCGCAATTCATTTTCAATAAATTTTAATTCGTATAAAAATGCTTTTACTCCGGCAGGATTGTTTTCTACAAACAAAAGATCGTACGCCTCCAGTAATTTGTAGTGAAGTTTTTGTGCATTTGTGAAATCATTTTTTAAAGCAAAACGAACCATATCGGAGAAATCTTTTGGAAAAGAATTGGCTGCCACACTTATCACTCCACTTGCACCGCAGGCAATTAATGGAAGAGAAATATGATCATCGCCACTTACGAACAAAAAGTCATCAGGTTTATTTTTTAAGATGTGCATTCCCTGAACCATACTGCCACTGGCTTCTTTAATCCCCTGTATGTTTTTGCATTCATTGGCAAGACGCAAAGTTGTTTCTGCAGTAATATTGCTTCCTGTTCTTCCTGGTACGTTGTACAAAATTACCGGAAGCGGCGAAGCATCGGCCAGCGCCTTATAATGCTGAAAAATTCCTTCCTGTGAAGGTTTGTTATAGCTCGGGCTTGAGCTTAAAACAGCCGTTATTTTATCAAATGAAAAATCTGCGAAACTGTCAATAATTGCTGCAGTATTATTTCCGCCAATACCAATAACCATAGGTACCCTGCCATTTATTTTCTCTATTGTGAATCGTGCGATTTCCTGTTTTTCTTTTTTGGAAAGGGTAGGGGTTTCACCGGTTGTTCCCAGCGAAACAATATATTCTACACCGTTGTTGATGATGTAATCAATCAACTTTGCAAGCGCATCAAAATCTACTTCTTTATTTTTCCTGAAAGGAGTGATTATTGCTACTCCGGTTCCGGTTAGTTTATTTTTTAAAGACATTTTTTAGGTATAAGATTATGAGTTATAAGTTATCAGATAAAAGTGGATGAGATCACTAAATTGACCTGTTTATATTTCATTTTTTTAATTTTTAGTAAAAATATGAAATTATATTTTTAATAGATCTGAGTTAAAATTTGAGAATTCAGTAATGGATTTTTAAACCCGACATTATTTATTCTTCCCAGAAACCCATTTTATTAAATTTTTCGATTCGTTGGGAAACTCTTTTCTCCGGCTTTATTTTTTCTAATTCCCGGAGGATAGGTTTTATATATTCTTTCAGGTTAGCGGCGGCTTCATCATAATTCCAATGAGCGCCTCCGATGGGTTCTCGTATTATTCCATCTACCAGCCCGAATTTCAGCATGTCATCGGAGGTAAGTTTTAATTGTTCTGCCGCCACTTCTTTTTGTGCCCAACTGCGCCAAAGAATAGAGCTGCAGTTTTCAGGAGAGATTACTGTGTACCAGGAATTTTCCAACATCAATACCCTGTCCCCTACGCCTATTCCCAGAGCGCCGCCACTGGCTCCTTCACCGATAACGATACAGATGACGGGAACTTTGAGCCTGATCATTTCGTAAATATTTCTGGCTATGGCCTCACCCTGCCCACGTTCTTCAGCTTCCAGGCCCGGATAAGCGCCCGGTGTATCAATAAAAGTAATAACAGGTTTATTAAATTTTTCCGCCAGTTTCATCAGCCTTAAGGCTTTTCGGTAGCCTTCCGGATTAGCCATTCCAAAATTCCTCATCTGCCTCATTTTGGTATTGGTGCCTTTTTGATGGCCAATTACCATGATCGTTTCTCCGTCAAATTGTGCAAAACCTCCGATCATGGCTTTATCATCTTTTACATTTCTATCGCCATGCAATTCCAGAAAATTGGTAAACATCTTTAAAATATATTCCAGCGTATAAGGCCTGTCGGGATGTCGGCTCAACTGCACTTTTTGCCATGGAGTGAGGTGTTCAGTAATTTCTTTTCTTTTTAAAAGTATCTTTTCTTCCAGTTCGCTGATGATAGGTTCGTAATTGACTTGCGCATTTTTTGAAGCGAGTTTTTTGTTCTCTTCTAATTGTTCATATAATTCTTTAATAGGCTGTTCAAAATCGAGAAACTGTCTTGTGTGAGTTGGTGACATAGTGAGTAAGAAAGTTTTAAAAATGAATCATAAAAACCTGTTTACTTTTTTAGGGCGGTAAAGTTAAGCCCTCAAAATTAAATAAGTGGCAAAAGATTGATTTTTTGGCAAAAGCATGAAATGAGAAAAGAAATGAAGGCTATTGTTTTTCAAAAAAGTAAACCAAAAAATCTTTTATAAGTTGGTTTACTGAGTTGAAATTTTATTATCTTCGCGCTCCTAAATTAAGGATTTGGATCGGTAGTTCAGTTGGTTAGAATGCCGCCCTGTCACGGCGGAGGTCGCGGGTTCGAGTCCCGTCCGGTCCGCTTCAATTTGGCTAAAACCCGCTACCAAAGCGGGTTTTGCTTTTGACGGTCTATTTTTTGGTCTATAATAATCCAATTTTACGAAGAACTTTACTTGTCTTTATCTTATTTTATCTAGCTTGATAAGGTAACGCTATAAAGGTACAATTTTCGGGAATTGAAAGAAGTTGATTTTTTCCACAACAAAAAAGCAGTGCTTTTACACTGCTTACGTCTATCGCTCATGCTTGCATCAACTGCCTGACATCGCTGCCTAAAAAATATACCCTCGATCTTATTTTTACCTTTTTCAATTTGCCGTGTTTTATCCAGTCATAAATGGTCGGTTTGGTGACTTTAAAAAGAGAACAGATTTCCTGCATTTTAAATAACGGCTTTTCAATAAGACCAGGTGTTTCCATTAAAGAGGCAAGTCAGCTTATCACAAATGGAAGCTTAAAAAAGAATTAAACTTTTAATCGAACCATTGAGGAATTGAAATTAATAGGATAATAATGCCTGGTA
>DASSHD010000618.1:0-3879 GCA_035693085.1 Hanamia sp.
AAAATAACAGTTTTGTTCTTACTTATACAGGCCGCAGTCCCGAACTCGTAAGAACTATAAGTTATGGGTTTATTGATAAAATTTCAGCATTTTATATTGACCTTAAACGCGAAAAAGCAAAGCGCGATTTTGAATTTGCCACAAGCAAAGTTGATTCTTTGAACAAAGTAATCAATTCAAAGGATAACCAGTTGATAGCATTAGATAAACGAACCTTGTTTACTAATACGTCAAAAATGGAATACCGGGTTCCTACTGAAAATCTGATTACAGATAAACAAATGTTGCGCCAGCAGTATGCAGTAGCCGTAGCTAATCAGCAGAATGCTGCCTATAAATTACAAAAAGCCACTCCTGTAATGAAAGTACTTGACAGCCCTGATCCGCCTTACAGCATTCAAAATAAATCAGCGCTTATTTATGGAATAATTGGATTTTTTATAGGGCTTATCATTACTATTTTGTATTCCTCCCTAAGACTTTTGATAAGGTATGCAAAAGAAGAAGCCAGCAAAGCTATTTATGGCGAAGAGACCCAGAATGATAATGAAGTAGGTACTGCTGCATGATTTGACAAAACGAATGTAACGAACTTTTGGAAAGTTTTTAGACATTTCAATCCTGCTCAAACTCTGCAATAAACTTTCCAAAAGTTTTTTGATTGCCTAACTTTTGGAAAGTTGACAAAATCTTCAATTCTGCTCAAACTCTAAAATGAACTTTCCAAAAGTTTCTAAAACGACAGAATACAAATCAGTTTTATTTCTTTGCCTGCTGCAATAATTTCTTCACTTAGACATTCCTTATTTTTTATTTCTTATTCTCCATTTATTCCTAAAATTTCAATGATCAATTCAAAAATGGATTTTCTTTTTTCTCTATCCCAATAGTGGTCGCAGGCCCGTGGCCCGGATATACTACTACATCATCTGGCAAAACAAATAATTTTCCTTTAATATTTTTTACCAGGTCTTCCTGGCTTCCATAAGGTAAATCTGTGCGGCCGATACTATTTTGAAATAGCACATCTCCGCCTATAATGAAATGCTGTTTTTCGCAATAAAAGCAGATACTTCCCGGTGAATGCCCAGGTACATGAATCACCTCCAACTGATCATCTCTCAAAAAAATCTTGTCCCCTTCTTCAAGATAAATAACTTCACCCTGGTAATTATCAAAAGGAAGATTGAACATTAATCCCGATGCCGGAGCCATTTCCAGAATGGGTTTTTCTAAAGAATGAGTTTTTAACGTTACCTTATATTCCTCTGCCATAAATTTATTGCCGAATACGTGATCAAGATGGCAATGAGTATTGAGTAAAATTTTGGGCTCAAATTTGTTAAGATTTATAAAAGATTTTAGTTCTTCTTTTTCTGAATCAAAATAGCAACCGGGATCAATGATGATACATTCTTTGTATTCATTATAGAGCAGGTACGTGTTTTCCTGAACCGGGTTAAATGTAAAAACTTTAATTTGGAACATATTGAATATTTGTATCCTTTTAAATTCATTTCCCTGATTAATAGGAAACGATTAATTTTAGGCGATTATAACATACAGCACATGCAAGATCATAAGAAACCAATGTACAAAAAAATATTTCTGTTTTCACTTTTTTTATTTGTTATTGCCTGTGCAGCAAGCGCCCAGGTAAGTTCTGTGGAATATGGGAAGAGTCGGCTACAGTTTAAAAAATTCAAGTGGCAATATTACCAGACACGTAATTTCAATTCCTATTTTAATCAGGATGGACAGGAACTTGCTAAATATGTAGCCCAGGTAGCAGAAGAAGAACTTCCCGGAATTGAAAAGTTTGTGGAATTCAGTTTGCAACGCAGAGCCAATATTATCATCTACAATAGTTTTGATGATATGAAACAAAGCAACATCGGGCTTGGTATGGATTGGCAAAATGCAGGTGGGGTTACCAAATTGGTTAACAATAAAATGATCGTGTATTTCAATGGAAACCATGCTGACCTGCGTCGGCAGATACGTGAAGGCATCGCAGGTATTTTGGTTCAGAATATTTTATTTGGAGAAGACCTTGGTGAAGTAGCAGGTAATGCAGCATTACTGGATCTTCCGCAATGGCTCGTGGATGGATATGTGGCATACGTAGGACAGAACTGGAGTACTAAACTTGATAACGATCTGAAAAATGTAATATTAAGTGGCAAGTACAATAATTTTTATCAGCTTGCTTTTGACAGGCCCTTACTTGCCGGTCATGCTTTCTGGTATTATATCGAAGAAAAATACAAAAGGGAAAATACTACCTACCTGTTTTACCTGGCACGTATTTATAAAAGTTTAAAGAAAGCCTCTCAACAGATTACCAAACAAAAAAGATTTAAAGATGTGCTTGCTGATTTTATGCAGTTTGAAGAAGATAAATACGATAATGATACCCGGCGTAGAAAAAATTATCCAAAGGGAAGTGAAATTGCAGATTACACGGTAAATAAGAGAACAGACTATTTTCATTTTAATGTGAACCCTAATGTACGCAATGGATCTTATGCTGTAGTACAATATAAAAAAGGGCAATACAGACTAATATTTAATGATGGGTATGAGGACAAAACCTTATTGAAATTCGGCCCTAAAATGGAAGAAGCCGCTTTCAATCCGAATTACCCGATTATGGCCTGGGATCCAAAAGGGACAAGACTTGCAGTGCTTTATGAAACAGAAGGGATAATCCATCTTTTTGTGTATGATGTAATTACTAAAGTCAAGCCTTACAAAAGAGATCTTTCAAAATTCTTCGACCAGGTGCAGGATATGAAATATATGATCAACAGCCGGACATTACTTTTCAGCGCTGTAAAAAACGGACATTCTGATATTTACACTTACGATATTGAAAACGATAAAATAAAACAGATCACCAATGATGTGTATGATGATCTTGATCCTTCTTTTGTAGCCTTTCCACATAAAAACGGAATTATTTTTTCCAGTAATCGTCCTTCTGCTGATGTGAAAGGTGGCGATACATCACTACTTAATAATCGCTTTAATATTTTTTTGGTTACTGACTTTGAAACCGGTAAACCCGAATTGAATCAGATAACACAGCTTACCCGGTTGAAATGGGGTGATGCGCGCTATCCTATGCAATATAATGATAACCATTTCACATTTGTAAGTGATTTCAATGGCATCGGTAACCGTTATGCGGGATTTTTTACCACAAAAAATGAAGGCCTTGATACTTTGGTTCTTATTAATGATGAAATTCTTCGTAATCCAACAAGGCCTGAAATAGATTCCGTATTGGCTTTTTATAAAAAATCCGATGTGGATTCCATAGCATTGGTATCGGTTTCCAGTGATTCTGCTTTTGTATTCCCAATTACCAATTATGCAAACAGCCTTCTTGAAACAAGGGTCGCAGGCGATAATGACCAGGTTAGTGAAGTGACGCAGCAGGATGATGATAAGATTCTTTATAAATTAAAGATTGACCAAAATGCTTTAAAGCGAAGGAATATATTTGCAAGGCCATCCACTTACCGGGAGGAACAAATAAAAAAAAGCAGAATATCGGGTGGCGAAGAGATTATAGCTCCGCCGGTCTCGCAGGAAAATGATATTTTTCAACATGAGTTTAAACCAGAGAAGAGAGATAGTACTGATTCCATAAGACTTTTAAAAGAAAGAATAGCCAATGAATCTACGGTTTTATCTAAAGCAAGATTATATCCTTATAAGCCATTGAAATTTGCAACTGATTATGTGATAGCAGGATTTAACAGTAATGTGCTTGGAACAAGATACCAGATTTACCAGGGTGGTTCAGGTCCTGTAACGCTTTCTTCTAACAATGGTTTGAATGGAATTTTAAATCTTGGCACTGCTGACCTG
>DASSHD010000619.1:0-2272 GCA_035693085.1 Hanamia sp.
CCAATGACTCCCGCAGTCACACTTCCTATAAAAAGTCTTTTTAAACCACTGGCGCCTTTTGTTCCCATAATAATCAAATCCATGTTTTCCTTTTCAGCATATTGAAGTATCGAAGGAATTACTGAGCCTCCGGCCAGGTAAGGAATTACCTTCACACCGGGATATACACCAGCAATTGATTTCAAAGACAAATTGAGCTTTGCTTTTCTTGCTTTCACTACTTTTTTGCCAGATGAATCTGACTGCATCGTTACCATATTTATCGCCGGTTCTATTACATGCAACAGAAAAATAGTAGCGCCGGATTTTTTTGCTATCTCAGCAGCATACCCTACCGCTTTCAAAGCGTTGTCGGAAAAGTCTGTAGGAACTAATATTTTTTGCATGTTAAATTCAGATTGTGTATGTGCAATGATATTTCTATTAGCCAACTATAAAAATGATGCAGGTCAGCGCAAATGATGATTTGTGTCAACAGAAGCCACGAATGGCACGATTTAGCACAAATTTTTAAATGCTTTCAATCCGGATGTCCGATTCCCATGTCTTTAAAATTGCAAGAACGGCTAAAGCTCCTGATTCTACCATTTATTATTTACTCTGCAATACCAGCAAAGGAATTTCGGTCTGATAACTCATTATTTTGGTATGAACTTTACCAAATATCCGTTCGAAGAGAGAATGCTTGTGGGCCACCATGGCTAAAACATCTGTATGATTTTTTTTGATGAACTTATTAATGCCTTCTTCCACCTTATTTTCGGTAATTGTATGAAACTGATGGTTGTGTGTTGCAAATGCGATGGTTGTTTTCATCTTTCCAAGAGTTTCACCGGACTTTAAATCAGATTGTTTCTTTTGAACATGGAGAATGTTGATCACCGGCTTGAATTTTTCAGATATGTCGAACAATGCAGTATAGCGGTCGCGGTCTATTGTTGAATCAAAGTCGGAAGCAAAAGTGATATTACGAATTGGGTGGAAAACTGCTTTTTCAGGAATTACAAATATCGGAAACGAGTTTCTTTGGATAAGTGATGTGGTAGTGCTTCCAAAAACAGAACTACTTTTGCCCTTTCCTTTCATTCCCATTACAGTCAGGCCTGCTTTTTTTTCATCCACCCATTTAGGAATCAGGTCCAAAGCGTAGCCCTCTTCTACAAATCCATTAATGTTAGTATATTCTTTTGAAATTGCATCAATTTCTTTTTCCATCAATTTCCTGTTTCCTTCCACTATTTCTGCCTGCGTAACCATTACCGGAGCCAGAAGAGAATCATCAACAATTATAGGTGGTGTAACTACATTGATTAAGGTCACTTTTGCACCGAATGACCGGGCTAATGAAACAGCGTATTTTGCAGCGTTTCGGGATGCAGCGGAAAAATCTGTAGGAACCAAAATATTCTTCATAAAAAATAGATAAAAGATGATTAATACTGAGTCGTAAAAATATTACATTTCTATTTCGACAATCCTGATTGAAATCACACTAACAGATGAGTCACATCAGGCAATTTATAATTTTTAAGGGCTCAACATTTAGAATTTTTGAATCTCTTAAAATTAAAAATTATTCAATTACCAAAAGTACACTTTGCGATTTGGCGTTAAAATGATAAGAATCAGAACTTTTGGTGATGAGGATCATTGCTACCCTGGTAGGGTAAAGCTACATTTGTCAACAAGCAGCCCTGTGATGAAGTATCTATTAAATGCCCGAAGCAGAGGATGTATTCCGAAGCAATATGAAGGCTGTTAAAAAGAATTTATGAAGTATTAAAATCCCGCTTCAATTTTTATTACTGATAAAAAACGGAAGGGACAATAACTAAAATAATAAAATATGAAAGCAAGAAGTAATTCTTTAGCGCTTCGAAACATTTGGGAACTCAGAAGAAGCAAGGCCGTGCAAAGGAGAAATAAAGGTTTAAAAAAAAATAAAAGAATCCATAATTATGTTTTACGAAGAACTATATACTGAACTGGGTAAATTATTTTACTATATCGCCGCTGTGGATGGCAAAGTGCAGCCTGCTGAAAGAGAGTCGTTGCAGAAACTCATCCGCGATACATGGGAGCCCATGGAAAATTCTGTGGATGAATTTGGTTCAGACCGGGCCGTCCTGATTGATGCTGCTTTTGACTATGCAGAATCGAAAGGATTCAAGGACGAGGGACTTCAGTCATTTGAAGAATTCTACAAATACAACAAGGCGGAATTCACGCCTTTTATTGTCAGAAACATATTAAAAACAGGTAAACAGATTGC
>DASSHD010000620.1:0-9856 GCA_035693085.1 Hanamia sp.
ATCAATTTCCTTTTTCACACTTTCTTTAGCATCGTTGAATTCCTTTACCCCCTTACCTATTCCACGCATAAGATCGGGAATTTTTTTACCACCAAAAAACAAAAGAACCACCAGTAGGATTAAAACCCACTCAGATCCGCCAGGCATTGAAAATAAAAATTCGGGTTTAAATAATAGAAATATCATGTAATTAATATTAGTAGGCAAAGATAGGGGATTAATATTTATGCCAATAAAAGGACTGATTAATTTTAGCGAAGGTAATTACAGATATTACAATAAAGATCACTAAATTTGCCATACCTGGTTAAAACACCTCGAAATACACATTTTAATTTTAATCTATTAAAAAGAATTTAAAATGAGAAAAGCTGATTTAATCAACCGCATATCAGAAAAAACAGGAATTCCAAAAGTAGATGTCCTTGTAACACTAGAAAATTTCTTTACAGAAGTAAAGCAATCTTTGGGTGAGGGAGAAAACATTTACATCAGAGGATTCGGCAGTTTTATTACTAAAAAAAGAGCTGCCAAAATTGGAAGAAATATTAAAAAAAATATAGCGGTGGAAATTCCTGAACATTATATCCCAGCCTTTAAACCTTCAAAAGAATTTGTACAGCAAATAAAGGAAAAGAAGCTTCCCTGACAAGCAGGAAAGGCTTACCTTTGCATACGGATAAAAAAACTCCGGAAAATTAGAATTGAATAAAAGAATTATTTTAGCAGCCGCAGGGTTAGTATTGGTTTTTGTACTTTTTTTCTTTGGTAAAACATCAACTATAAAAAAAGAAATTCCTGCTCTTGCACAATCGGAAACTCCCCAATTTAATATTAAGGATACACTCAATGCAGAAAAAGAAAAGCTTTCTCCTGCCCAACTGATGTATGTCACTAAAATTGAAAACAATATCAGCAGGGGAGATGTAAAGAATCAAACAGAAAATCAATATAGTAACCTTGCCAATTTTTGGAAAGATTCGGTAGCATCCTTTATTCCTTATGTTTATTATTTAAGCGAAGCTGCGAAATTGGATAATTCAGAAAAAAAACTCACCTTTGCAGCCCGATTGATTTTAGAGAACATGAAAAGGGAGGCTAATCCGGGGCAAAAGGTATGGGAAGCTCAAACAGCAGCAGATCTTTTTGAAAAAGCATTACTGCTTGATCCTGACAATGAAGATTTAAAAGTAGGTTTGGGAAGTTGTTATGTTTATGGTGAAGGAATGATAGGTAATGCAGAACAAACCATGAAAGGAATTCAGCAGTTACTTCAGGTTGTGCAAAAGGATTCCAACAATATGCAGGCGCAGTTGGTATTAGGGATTGGCGGCGTTATTTCAAACCAGTATTCTAAAGCAATTGAGAGATTAAATAAAGTAGTAAGTTTTGATCCGCATAATCTTGAAGCAGTTTCATGGTTAGCCGATGCGTATGCTGCCGAAGGCGATAAAAGGAACGCTGTTAAGTGGTATGAACAAAGTAAGCATCTGGTAAATAATCCGGAATTCAGCAAAGAAATTGATCAGAGAATAAACGAAGTACAAAACCATTAAGTTATATTATAAAGTAACAACTGACAAAGAGTTTTTTTATTTGTCTTTTTTTATAAATTATTAAAAAATTAATATTTATGCCTTGCGGTAAAAAAAGAAAACGTCATAAGATCGCCACACACAAACGTAAAAAGCGTCTTAGAAAGAATCGTCATAAGAAGAGATAAATAATTATCTGCTTTGTATTTTCCCATGCCGTAAAACCCGGCCTTATCTTTCCTTCTTCTTAGTTAAACCAACTATTTAAAAGATTTTGAGTTGAATAAGGAACTTATAATAAATGCTGCCCCACAGGCGGTTGAAATAGCCCTACTTGAGGATAAAAAACTCGTAGAGATGCATAACGAAAATGCAAACTCGAGCTTTGGTGTTGGTGATTTGTACCTGGGGAAAGTAAAAAAATTAATCCCCGGCCTTAATGCAGCATTCATAGATGTAGGATTTGAAAAGGATGCATTTTTGCATTATTCCGATTTAAGCCCTTATATACGATCTATTTTAAAATTTACGAAAATCTCTGTCTCAGATACCTCCGAATCAGGAATTGACTTTGATTCGTTTGTCGTGGAACCTGAAATTGTAAAAACCGGAAAAATAGCTGAGGTATTAAGCGGAAAACCTCAGGTACTGGTTCAGATTCTAAAGGAACCAATAGCAGCTAAAGGACCTCGTCTTAGTTGCGAAATCTCATTACCTGGAAGATATGTAGTAATCACCCCATTCAATAATATCATTGCTGTTTCCCGAAAAATACATTCGTCTGAAGAAAGAAAAAGGCTGCAAAAAATAATTGAAGCCTTTAAACCAAAAAATTTTGGAGTGATTGTTCGAACTGCAGCAGAAGGAAAGCACACTACCGAACTTCACGAAGACTTGTTAGGATTAGTTAATACCTGGAAAAATATTCAACTTAACTTAAAGACTGCAGTTGCTCCATGCAGAATAATGAGCGAAGAAGGAAAAACAAATAGCATATTACGCGACTTGCTCACTGAAGATTTTAATAAAATTGTGGTAAACGATAAAAACATTTACAACGATACCAAAACTTATTTGCAACGTATTGCCCCTGAAAAAACTGATATACTTTCTTTTCATAGTAATGGTTCCCCCATCTTTGATTCTTACGGAATTACGCGCCAGGTAAAAGCATCATTCGGGAAAACGGTTAATCTTCCAAGCGGGGCGTATCTTATTATTGAGCATACCGAAGCACTTCATGTAATAGATGTGAATAGTGGATATAAAAGCGTAAGTAATAATCAGGAGCAAAATGCTCTCGAGACTAATCTGGAAGCAGCAGCTGAAATATCTCGCCAGCTTAGATTGAGAGATATTGGTGGCATTATAGTAGTTGATTTCATAGATATGAAGCTTCCTGAGAATAAAAAGAAGCTTGCCGAACAAATGGATCTGTACATGCGAAAAGACAGGGCAAAGCATGCAGTATTGGCTATCAGCAAATTTGGCCTTATGCAAATTACCCGTCAACGTATGAAGCCGGAGACGAATATCAACACGATGGAAGTGTGCCCAAGCTGTGAAGGCACCGGCAAAGTCTCATCAACATTGGTGCTTGAAGATGAAATTGAAAAAAACCTAAGTTATCTGATTATGCAAAAGCATACAGGACTAACCATAGAAATGCATCCAATACTTTTTGCATATCTCACCAAGGGACTTCTTTCCAAAAGGTTTAAATGGAGTTTAAAATTTAAACAAAAAATAAAAGTAAGAGCCAACACTAATTATCATCTTACTGAGTTTCATTTCTATGATAAGAATAATGAGGAGATAAAATTATAAATCTTTTTAATTCTGCTCAATTGCCACCCCCGCCTATTAAAATCATTTCTTTTTTTGTGGCTCTCTTTATAAAAAACTATTAAAAGAAGCCTTTATTGAACAGGTTTTCTCATGTTAAAGACAGGAAATTTATGATTTATTTCTTCCTTTTACCCGGAATAAATCTACCAAAGAATGTTTTATAAAATTTTGGATCAAAAAATAAAAATGGCTATTCATTTTCAAACTACAATTTGATTCTTGAACCTATTTCAAAAACTTTGTTATAAGGTAAATTGAGATAGCTGGTTATGCGCGCAGAATTTCTTCCCAGATATTCAAACACTGTTTCCCTGAAAGGCGACATGCCAGTATGCTTTGTTACCACTACCGATTCTCTTCCGAGAAAATAGATTGCATTTTCAAGATCAATGACAATGCGCTCTTTGCTTAAAATTTGCAAAGCTCCCGGAATGTCCGTGGTATCCATATAGCCGTAATGAATAATAATAAGGGTAATGTATTTATCTAACTTAGTAATTCTGGCTTTTTTTAAAAGATCTACATGAGGTACCGGATCAAACGCGATACTTAAAATGAAGATGTGTTCATGAATAATTTTATTATGTTTTAAATTATAAAATAATGCAGGAGGTGTTCCATAAGGATTGCTGGTTAAATAAATTGCAGTTCCGCTTACGATGGACTGTGCGTTTGTTTGATAATATTTTAGAAATTTTTCTAACGGATCAGTTGTTTTATTTATTTGAATACTCATCATCCTTTTACCTCTGTGCCAGGTAGTCATCATAAAATAAATGCTTCCTGCTACGGCCAGTGGAAACCAGCCGCCCTCTGGAACTTTTACTATATTAGCCGCAAAGAACGATACGTCAATAATTAAAAAAAATATAACTAAAGGTAAAGCAGCAGATAGTTTCCAGTTCCACAAATTTCTCATTGCTACGAAAGCAAGTAGCGTGGTAATGACCATAGTAGTACTAACGGCTACACCATAAGCCCCGGCCAGATTGTCGGAAGTTTTAAAAGAACCAACAAGCCAGATTGTTGCAAAAAATATAATCCAGTTTAATTGCGGAATATAAATTTGTCCTCTTTCATCCGGCGAGGTATGCACTATTTTAAAACGTGCCATAAAACCTAATTGTATTGCCTGGTAACTTAAGCTAAACGCTCCTGAAATTACTGCCTGGGAGGCTATAACGGTTGCGAACGCTGCTATCGTTACCAATGGATATAAAGCCCAATGGGGCGCTAAATAATAAAATGGATTTATTATAAAATTATGATTTTCTAACAGCAAAGCTCCCTGCCCGAAATAATTTAATATTAGGCAGGGTAATACCAGGTAAAACCATCCCAAACGAATGGGTTTTTTCCCAAAATGCCCCAAATCGGCATACAAGGCTTCTCCACCGGTAACTGCTAAAAAAACAGCCCCTAAAATAACCAGGCTGCTTAATCCATTCAACTGAAAAAAATGAAATGCATAATACGGATTTAAAGCGAATAAAACGGATGGTTGTTTTACAATTGAATTGATACCAAGAAGCGCGAGAGATACAAACCATACAAGAATAACAGGGCCGAAAACCATTCCGACATTTGCTGTACCTTTTCTTTGAAAGTAAAATAAAACAAACAGAATTATTATAGTGATTGGTATTATAAATGGTTCAAAAAAAGGAGTGGCAATTTGCAATCCTTCTACAGCGCTTAAAACGGAAATAGCCGGTGTGATCATCCCATCTCCATAAAGTAAAGCTGCACCAAATAAGCCCATAGCAAGAATCAGTATGTACTTTTTGTTTTTTTTATTTGGCAATACCAAGGCCATTAAGGCTAATATTCCACCTTCGCCATTATTATCAGCTCTTAAAATTAATACCAGATATTTAATGCTGATAACAAGAATCAGAGACCAAAAGATCAAAGATAAAATGCCATATATATTTTGATCTGTAACGGCAAGTCCATGTGAACCCGCAAAACAAACCCTTAATGCATACAAGGGGCTGGTACCGATATCACCGAATACAATTCCTAATGCGCCTATAGTTAGTTTTAATAAATTATTGGATGATTTAGTACTCATTTCGACAAAGGTTTTCTAAAGAATTCATATTAAATAAAGCAAAGTACCTGAAAAATAAGATTTCTAAATAATTAGCCTCACTCCGCCAAGGTCTGATAGTCTGTGCGGGAAACGATCGCTTGGCGAACCAATGAACATAAAGTTGTGAGGAATGTTCCATTCTTTACTTAGCTTATCAATAATCTCAGGACCAAAAACCCCTGGTATTTGAATGTATTCAATTTTTATTTCAGGATAGGCGCGATCCAAAGTTTCAAAATCCCGAACAAAAGTTTTATTTAATTTTTCTTCCTTTTGTAAAACTGTTACAATTTTAAGTTTCTGTGTAATCTCATTTTCCTGCACATATTGTATTACTTTATTAAGAACTGCGATATTATCTCCTTTGGTAAAATAAACAAAAGGTTGCCTGTTAAGTCTTCTCATTTCTTTAGTAAGATGAAATCTGCTGAAAAGGGATACTTTTTGAATGGTATCAAAGATAGAATTAGCATATAAGAGCAGGTAATGAATTACCATTTTTCTTTTCAGAAACAAATAAATAATGAGAATTGCAGGAATAAAATATTGAAGAAAAACAACCAGGTATTCCGGATGAACTTTTACATTTCCGTACAGAGCAATCAGTACTCCTAATATACCAAGGATTACTAAGATTGGAGGCGCATACTCGGGTCTGGGCAATCTGGCCCGTTTAATTTTAAGAAGTAAATTTCCAAAACCAAAAAATGCCATTACAGATAAAAAAGAGATGGTATATACTCCTGCTAATGGGCCTAATTCTCCTTCGGTAATAAATAATATAGAGAGGCATAAAATGTAAAATAGAATTAATATTCTCGGCGTACTTCCTTTTGCATTTTCTTTCAAGAGTATTTGAGGAAAAATACGGTCGAGTGTCATACGTTTCATAAGGCCGTTTACTCCTATAAATGCAGTAAGTACAGCGCCGCTCAATACCAGCGCTGCATCTAAAGAAATTAAAAATGCAAGCCACGATCCACTGGTTCTGTTACCCATGAAAGAAAGAAAGGCGTCTTCATGCCCAGCAATAGCGTCTATTGGAATGATAGAAACGGTTATCAGGGCAATTAAGGGATTGATAATCGTAACCAATATCCACATGTTCTTAAGGGTCTTGGGAAAAACGCCATGTTCCTGTTCTTCAATAAAATTAGCGGATGTTTCAAAACCGCTGATACCGAGCATCGCAACACTAAAACCCAGAAATAATGCACTACTTAAACTTCCTCGCAGAGGGGTATTAAAATTGATTCTTGCAATATCTAATCCATTTGCTGCAAAATAAAAAATTCCGCTGCAGATAAGGATAGTTAAAGAAATAAGATGAATGGTAAAGATGATAATGGCGACTATTGATGATTCCCCGATGCCCCCAATGGTAAGAAAGAGAAAAATGGTAAGCAAAACCATAGTAGCAACTATTACAGAAAAAAACGGAAAAATACTATGAAGGTATTTCATGGCTTCTGATGCAGAAAGTACAGCAGTAGCCATATACGAAAGGATGGTCAGGCAGGCTGCTAAAGATGCATTTCCTTTACTGGTTGTGTTCAAAAGAATATTATATGCGCCTCCGTTGAGCGGTAATGCGCCGACAGCTTCACCATATATTTTTCTGAAAAAGAATAAGACTAATGCTACAATTAATAATGCGATAAATGCGTATTGCCCCGCAAAAGCTATACAAAGAGCTGATACATATAGGCAGGAAGAAGTAATATCGTTGCCACAAATAGCGGTAGCAGCAAGTTGTTTTAATTTTTTTGGATGAGAAAGTGTGGGTTCACTCATAGCTTATCAAATCTCCTGTAATTTTTATCAGGAAAATGTAAATCACTTGTAATTATGTATTTAAAAAGAATCAATTTTTTTAAACAAGTGCAATATATAAAAAATAAGTTTTAAGGAAGGAAGTGTATTTCCTGATTTCGTATGGGGGATTTCTATTAGATGAATTTCATTGCCTTGCTGCTTGTGGGCGGTGAGGACACCGCCCGCCGCGGGCCGCCTCGGTTGGTGTCAGATGAATTTTTTTATAAATCAATAATGGAAATCAAATTTTGTACTTTAAATTTTTAATTCTAAACTTCCTTTAATTCTAAATTTTGTGGAACACCTGAATTGTTTAAATAACTTAATCGCCACACCATCTGTTGTTATCAGGTGAAAAATATTATCTGCCATTATGCCCTCTTTTGTTCTGATTTTTGGCCATTTATTTTATGCGAAAATGTTTTCTGCATTATTTGTTGTTTTACTGGCTATTTCTTCTGCAGAAACATTTTTTATTTCTGCAAGTTTTTGAACTATATATTTTAAATAACTGCTTTCATTTCTTTTGCCACGAAAAGGTACAGGAGCTAAATAGGGAGAATCTGTTTCAAGAACTAAATATTCTAAATCAATTTCTTTTATCACTTCTGCCAGGCCCGAATTTTTAAAAGTAACTACCCCTCCAATTCCCAGAAGAAAACCCAGATCAATAATATCTTTGGCATTCTGCAATGAACCGCTGAAGCAATGAAAAATGCCGGTAAGATTGTCCCCTTTATACTCTTTTACTATATCAATCGTCTCCTGCATGGCATTACGGGTATGAAGTACCAAAGGCCTTTTATATTCAATAGCCCATTTTGTATGAACATGAAGACTCTCGTATTGTTGTGATTTAAACGATGTATCCCAATAAAAATCCAAACCGGTTTCACCGATTGCAGCAAATTCTCGTTTTTCTAATTTTTGCTCAATTTGTTTTATTTCTTCTTTATAATTTCCTTTTACCGAACAAGGATGTAATCCTGCCATTGCAAACATTTTCCCCGGGAATTTATTTTCTAAGGCTAATAAATTGGGGTTTTCCAAACTATCAATTGCAGGTAAATAAAATTTTTCAACCCCTTCACTTTCGGCTCTATTTACTACCGAATCAATATCTTCTTTAAAATCATCTACATATAAATGAGTATGAGTATCTATTAGTTTCATACAGGCAAAGGAAAATAATTTTTTTAACTATCACTCAAACTTCAAAATGTAACCTCTGCCAATGCGTTAGCACTTGATTATAGCATGATATCTGCGACAATAAAGCCACAGCTACAATAAGCGGTTTGGGACACATTATTACATTACATTAAAAAAATTATTTCCCTATCTTAAAAAAATGTTGATGAATTGTTAATTAATATTTAACTTCACAGCAGTTTTCATAGGGTACGGATTAAAAACGGGCTTGAGTATCTACTCAGGCCCAATTTTTTTACAGAATTTCTGTTGATAAAATTTTAAATAAAAACCCTTTATTAAAATAATATTCTAATATCCGTGGAAGCGTCTGTTGTAGTACAGGAAAGGATTTGGAGCTATCATGAAAAACTATAATAGAACCAGGCTTTGCATTATTGATTACATTCAAATAACAATTGTCAGCAGTTAAAGTAGTGTCAAAATCGCCACTGAGCACATCCCACATAATGGGCTTTAACTTTAGTTTTTCACCCGAAATTGCTTTTAGTTGAAAACGGGAAATTCTTCCATAAGGAGGCCTGAATAGTTCACTATCTATAATTTTAGCTGCTTCTGCAATATCCTCCAGATATTTTTTATCGTCAGTTTTCCATCCGTTCAGGTGATGATAAGTATGATTTCCTGGCTTATGGCCATCATTGATAATTTGCTGATAAATCGGGAAAAACTCCTTCACATTTTTGCCTATGCAAAAAAAAGTAGCTTTTGCGCCATATTTTTTTAATTCTCCCAAAACAAATGGCGTGGCTTGCTGATGTGGGCCGTCATCAAAAGTGAGGTATAAGACCTTTTCGTCAGTTTTAATGTTCCATGTACAACCAGGGTATAATTTTTTTAAAATCCATGGTGTTTTTTTAAAATAAAACATAGAATAAAATTAAACTTTTTTGTCGCAAAGGTTGCCAGCCTCTAATAAATTGCTTAAACTTATTAGGTTTGTTTTTATAGGTTTGCAGCCTTTTAACCCGATAGTTATCGGATGTGATAAAAAAACAATTTATCAATTTGATAATTCATTGTACCTTTGCGCACTTAAAAATCATGCCGTAACATGATAAATGGCCAGCACAATAACTGGCATATATCTCTGAAGTTCAGTAAATGGCATGTCAATTAACTTTTAAATAATAATTGTACATGAAATTAAGTCAATTCAAATTTGACCTCCCTCTCAATCTTATAGCACAAAACCCTACCAAAAGAAGAGAAGACAGCAGAATGATGGTGATCGAAAGAGCCACCGGAAAAATTGAAAACAAACATTTTAAAGATATACTTGACTACTTTGATGATAAAGATGTCTTTGTAGTAAATAATACAAAAGTATTTCCGGCAAGGATGTATGGCC
>DASSHD010000621.1:0-4931 GCA_035693085.1 Hanamia sp.
CACAGCAGGCAGTAGTGGTAGTAGGGTATGGTACTCAAAGGAAAAGTGATGTGTCGGGTTCTGTGGCACAGGTGAATGTGGGCAGATCTACCGCTGCGGTACCTACTACAAATGTAGCAGAAATGCTGAGAGGCCAGGCTGCTGGCGTACAAGTAACAGAAGTTTCGGCCAGGCCGGGTGGTACCTCCAACATCCTCATCAGGGGTGTACATTCAATTCTCGGAGGAAACGCACCGCTTATCGTACTGGATGGGTTTCCTATAGATAACATTAATGATGTTAATGCGGATGACATTGCGTCTATAGACGTGCTGAAAGATGCGGCAGCCCAGGCTATTTATGGAGCGCGTGCAGCTAATGGCGTAATACTTATTACGACCAAACGCGGAAAGGTGGGGAAAATGAAAGTCAATTACAGTGGGGTGCTTACGACACAAAAATTACATAAAAATTTTGATTTGTATAGCGGAGAAGAATTTGCCCAATTAAGACGGGAAGCGCAGAGAACCAGCAACGCACCTGATTTTACTTACCTGGCAGACAGTGTCATTTTTGATGACTTTGAGTTACAATCTTTAAAGGATAAACAGTTTGTAAACTGGGAAAAGTTGGTACTGCGCACTGCGTTGCTTACCAACCATAATTTAAGCGTGAGTGGAGGTACAGAAAATACAAAAGTGTTTGCAAGCGCTTCTTATTTTGGACAAAGTGGCCTTATACCCAGTTCCGGGTACCAACGAGGCTCTTTTCGTGTAAACCTTGATCAGAAAATAAATGATAAAATAAATTTTCAAACTCACATCAATTTTTTAAAAGATAAGCAGGAAATAGAATCAAGCTCGCTAGATTTCATAACCATCTCACCTCTTGCAAAGCCGTATGACTCTGCAGGTAACCTGAATGAATTTCCTTTAGGCCCCAACAGTCTTACAGTAAACCCTTTATGGAATATACGCGAATCAACTAATGATCTGGAAACGAATCTTTATAATGTTAACCTGGTATTCAATTATAAAATTGTAAAAGGATTGTCATATAAATTAAATACGCTGATTTCAAGGACTACCACCGACCAGGGTATCTACCTAACCAGTAAACATCCTCAGGGGGTTACCCCGCATGGCGTTGCAACCGTTGCCAATGGCCTGAGAAATGAATACTTAATAGAAAATATTTTTAATTATGATAAAAATATTAATGAAAATAACAGAATAGAAATAACGGGCGTTCAAAGCGTGAATGAAATTTTCAATTCAAATACAACTACCATCGGTACCGAATTTCCCAATGACCTGCTGGGTTATAATGGCATCAGTGATGCTATTAATAAAAACACTACCCGCACTCAGGTTAGAAGAAGGCTTTCTTCTTTTATGGGTAGAATAAGATACAACCTTATGGACAAATACCTGCTTGTGCTTACCGGTCGGGATGATGGTTCATCTGTGTTTGCTCAAAATAAGAAAAGGGCTTTCTTTCCTGCTGTCTCTGCTGCATGGAAAATAAATAATGAATCTTTCTTCGATAAGGTGAATGGAGTAAATGAGTTAAAACTAAGGGCCAGTTATGGTTCCGTGGGTAATCAGGCAATAGCTCCTTATCAAACTTTGGGAACGGTAGGGTCTTTTCCTTATGTGTTTGGAGGAGTAATTGCCGGTGGTAATATACCTGCAAGTGATTTACCCAATCCCAATTTAACCTGGGAAACTTCTACTACATTTAATGTAGGTATAGACTTTGGTTTATGGCAAAACAGGCTAAGTGGTTCTATAGAATACTATAACACCCATACAAGAGATCTGCTGGTAGATGTAACTTTAGCAGGAACTACAGGGTATGCTACTACTATCACTAATGGTGGTGAATCCAAAAACGATGGAATAGGAATAAGGTTGTCAGGAGATATTATCAGGAAAAAAGATTTTAACTGGAATGTTACTGCTATATTTTCTGCCAATAAAAATGAAATATTAAAAACAGGTATTGTTGACAGTGCCGGTAACCCTAAAGATGATGTGGCAAGAAACAGATTTGTAGGCCATCCTATAGATGTAATTTATCAAAAGAAATTTGACGGCATTTTTCAAACACAGGCCGAAATTGACAAATCAGCTCAGGCAACACAGGCCGGTATTATTCCGGGAAGTGTCCGTGTGGTGGACTTGAATGGTGATGGAAAAATAGATGACAATGATAATTATATTTTTAAATCTGCCCCGGATTGGTATGGTTCCCTATTTACCAGCCTGGATTATAAAGGAATTGAACTATTGGCGGATTTTTATATTGTGGAAGGCGCTAAAAAGCTGAATCCCTGGCTGGCTCAATATGAAGACGGGGGAACACTGCAGGGAATCTTAAACGGAATAAAAGTACCGTATTGGACTCCTGAACATCATTCTGACAGCTATCCCCGTCCACAGGCAACCACACCCAGTAACTTGTTTGCGCTTGCGGTAAAAAATGCTTCTTATGTAAGGCTTAGAACGCTTTCGCTTGGTTACAACCTACCACGAAATATCTTATCAAAAGCACAATTAGATAACATTAAAATTTACGTGACTGCCAATAATTTATTTACCATTACCAATTACAAATCATATAGCCCCGAGGTAAACCCGGATGCCTTTCCAGATGCCAAAACATTTACTTTCGGGCTTAACGTAGGTTTTTAATCTTAAAAAAAATAATTATGAAACATATAATTCAAAATAAATCAGTATTTAAAGCTTGCATTTTTTTATGCTGTTTTGCAGTTCTTTTTTCTTCTTGTAAAAAATATTTAACTGAAAAGCCAACTACCAGTTTTTCGGCAGATTTTGTTTATAACACTCCTGATGGACTTGAATTGGGTGTAGTAGCCCTTTACAATCTTTATAGAAGTTTTTATGAAGACGGAGAGTGGAATTCTACGGTCCCCTTTCTGTTACAGGCAAAATCCGATCTGGTAATAGGAAGAACGGGGGAAACTTCCCTTTTTAGTATTTTAACATGGGGTGCTTCTCTGAGTGATTACGGAACTACCCGGTATGGATTTTACTGGGATACCTATTATAAGATAATTGACCGGGCCAATGCGGTTATAAAAGGAGCCGAAAATGTGCAGGGTATCAGTGAGGATCAACGCAATCAGATATTATCTGAGGCCAAATGTTTCAGGGCGCAATCTTATTTTATCCTTTATAGGTTGTTTAATAATATTTTTGTTACTACCGAACCCACTACTCCTGAAAATGCGTTTAATATTATAAACAACAAGTCGCCGGAAGATTCAATTTTTGGTTTGATAAACAGTGATTTAGATTTTGCCATAAGCCACTTGTCCTGGACTACACCGGATTTTGGAAGATTCACACAAGCCACCGCGAGACACATTAAGGCAAAGGTAGCCATGTGGCAACAAAACTGGCAGGAGGCAAAAACGCAGTCCGAAGCTGTTATTAATTCCGGCTTCTACAGCCTGGTACCCAATACCAAAGATGTTTTTAAGGGAGATTTAAATAATTCTGAAACACTATGGGCTATTCAATATGAATCATTGACATTTGGCGGTGGTTCGCCCAACCGATTTAATTTTCTTTCCATTCCGCAATATGGCGCAATCCCCGGCAGCCAATACGATAATTCCGAAGGTGGAAGGGGAGCAGGATTCCTCTTGCTGAATAATTATCTCAGGGATTTATTAGCGCAAGACCCCAATGACGATAGGGCAAATAATAGTTACTATATCAGTTATTTTACTTACAATGATCCTACTACTTTACCACCGGGTGTAAATATCGGAGATACTATCCGTGTATATAATGAATTTAGCACCAGCGCATCTGAAAGATCTAACTGGTTTGCCAGGCTTAACCCCGGCTGTCGCAAGTTTTCACAGGATGATGCCATACCTACCCAAGCCAGCCAGATTAAAAATATTATGGTATATCGTCTGGCAGAAACCTATCTGATAGCTGCTGAAGCTACCTGGCGTATCAGTCAGAATAATAGCGATGCACTGGCCCTGCAATATTTGAATGCAGTTCGGGAAAGAGCACATGCCGCTCCACTGGATACCATTGACCAGCAAACTATTTTAGACGAGCGTGGCAGGGAACTGGCTTTTGAAGGACAACGCTGGTACACACTCAAACGTATGGGCGTTATGATTTCGCAAATGCAACAATATGCGGGTTATGGTGCGCCCGGTATTGATCCTCCTGCTTTCCCTGTTCCCCGCCAGGTACAGGCAAGAACAAGAATTCAGCCCTATATGGTAAATTGGCCGATACCCGTGGCCGAAATACGATTGCTGGGACCCAATTATCCTCAAAACGAAGGGTATTAATTTATTCGTTAAAAATCAAGAATCCGGTTGGTATCATATTCAACCGGATTTTTGTTTACTTTTTATTACTTAATCCTCCTGCTAATAAAATTATTTCAAATGAAAATTATTTCAATAATTTCAATGCTTTGTATAATTGCTTGTAATACGTCAAAACATATCAATAATAGTACAATGAGTTTTGCAAAAAACCAGGTAATCGCCCACCGCGGCGCCTGGAAAAATAATAACCTTCCACAAAATTCTATTGCTGCATTGAAAGCCGCAATAGCGCTTGGTTGTGCCGGCTCAGAAACTGATGTGCAAATGACAGAAGATAGCGCATTAGTTATTAATCACGACCCTGTATGGGGAGGATTATCTGTTCAAAAAAGTACTTTAAAAGAACTGCAAAAAACAAAACTTTCCAATGGTGAATTATTACCCTTGCTTGCTGATTTTTTAAAAATTATTCGTCAACAAACAGGTACCAAATTAATAGTAGAGATAAAACCTTCTGGGAAAGGAAGGGAATGGGCTAATATAACTGTTCAAAAAGTAGTGAAACGGGTACAACAAATGAAAGCGCAGGCGTGGGTAGTTTATATCAGTTTTGATTATG
>DASSHD010000622.1:0-18582 GCA_035693085.1 Hanamia sp.
ATCCTGGTCAACAGACACAGTGCCGGGCAACGGATATGGCAACCCGATAAAACCGGTCGGGTTGATCGTTTCTATTTTCAGGCCATCCGATGATGCCACTATTTTCCCGTTTTTAATTCCATCGAATTTTTTCGCTGTAGTTTCTTTAAGACAACTTGCGGTCATGTCTTCCAGAATTTTGAAAGATGAAAGTTTTGCAAAAGAATGTAATGCACTTGCCAATGAAGTGGATGCAGCATTAAAAAAATACGCAACAGCACATCATCTTCAATTTGGAGAAATGTATGCTTATGAAGTGGACGGATTCGGCAATCAATTATTCATGGACGACAGCAATGTGCCAAGTTTATTTGCATTGCCTTACATTGACGCAGTTACCACCAATAACAGCATTTATCAAAATACAAGGAAATTTATTTTGAGCGATAGCAATCCTTATTTTTTTAAAGGGAAATATGCCGAAGGAAGTGGCAGTCCTCATACGCTGGAAGATAATATCTGGCCGATGAGCATCATCCTGCGCGCCATTACCAGCACGAGCGATAATGAAATAAAATACTGTTTAAAGATGCTTAAAGACACCAATGCCGATACGGGTTTTATGCATGAATCTTTCAATAAAGATGATCCTAAAAAGTTTACCCGTAAATGGTTTGCATGGGCAAATACGTTATTTGGAGAAATGGTTTTGAAAATCTATCATGAAAGGCCATACCTGTTATCAAAAGAAATTTGATATTATTTAATATTGATATTAGAACTAATTCGACTGGTATTTTAATTTAAGCAAACCCGAATATGCTGAAATAAATCTAAACGACATAACAGTAATACTTTTACTAAATTTGTTGGTATGACTACAGCCCTTCACATAAAACCGTTTACCAATGAGCTACCAAGTCATTTTGCAGACAGAGTTGGACAGGTATATGCTAAAGCTGTTACTAATAAACAACACAAAAAGGATAACGGACAATTTTTTACTCCGACAGTAATTGCTCACTTCATGGCAAGGCTCGCCAAACAAAATAAGGAAAAAATCAAAATGCTCGATCCGGGCTGTGGTACAGCCATCCTCTCAAGTTCACTAATTGAGATACTTGCAAAACAAAGTGACAACTTAAAGGAAATTGAACTTGTTGTTTATGAAACAGATAAGGATATTTTGCCTTATACACAAATGGTGCTTGATTATTTAGATAAATGGCTAAAGCATCATAATATCAAGTTCAAGGCAACGCTTAACAAAAATGATTTTGTACTTGAAAATAAAGATTGCTTTCAGGTTTCGGCAACACTTTTTTCTGAACCCCAAAATGCTACTTTCGATGTTGTGATTTCAAACCCTCCTTATTTCAAAATACCAAAGGAAGATAAACGGGCCATAGTAGCAAAGTCCATTATTTGGGGACAACCCAACATCTACTCAATCTTTATGATGGTAGCGACTAAACTCTTGAAGGAAGGTGGCGAACTCATGTTTATTACGCCAAGAAGTTTTACATCGGGTAATTATTTCAGAGCTTTCCGTGAAGCCTTTTTCCAGGAAATAGAAATTGAACATATACATTTGTTCGGTTCAAGGACTGACACTTTTGATCGGGACAGTGTTTTGCAGGAAACACTTATATTAAAAGGTAAAAAGCAAAAGCGAAATGGACAATTGCCTTCCATTCGTGTAACTCATTCTAATGGAATCAGGGATATTGAAAACTTTACAGAAAAGTTTTATAAAAGAGACGAACTGATTGACTTAAAATCAAAAGAAAAAATAATTCATCTTCCTACAAACGAAACTGACGACAAAGTAATCAAGCTGTTTAAATCATGGACAGGTAGCTTACGCCAATATGATATTCAAATTTCAACTGGTCCGGTGGTTTCATTCAGAGCCACTCAATATTTGTTTGAGCAATATCAGAATGGAACAGTTTTCTTAGTTCCATTATATCAGCTTATCAACACCGCTAAAATGCAGTTTGAATGGCCTGTGGCTAAAAGAAATAAACCTCAATACATTCAGCTTTGCGAAGAGACTAAATCACTATTGCTACCAAATAAAAATTATGTTTTCCTTCGTCGTTTTAGTGCAAAGGACGATAAAAGCAGGTTGGTTGCAACGCCCTATTTTGTCGATATTACTCAAGCAGAATATATCGGAGTTGAAAATCACCTCAATTATATTTACAGGCCAAAAGGGCATCTTGATAGAAATGAAATATTAGGGCTTTCTGCTTTATTAAACAGTAATCTTTTTGACACATACTTCAGAACATTCAACGGGAATATCAATGTGAGTGCTACCGAATTAAGAGAAATGCCTCTGCCTCCTTTAGAAGATATAAAACAAATTGGCAACCAAATAATTTTACTAAACGACTTTTCTCAATCGAAGGTTGATGAAATTATAAACGGCTATTTTGATATAGAACATATATTCGCTTATGAGCAAAATTGACGAAGCAAAAAAGATCCTTAAAGAATTAGGATTGCCGACAGCACAACAAAATGAAATTTCAGCCTATACATTGCTTGCCCTTTGTAATATTAGACCCCGTGACAGTTGGAGTAAAGCCACCAAAGCGAGTTTGAAAATTTCGAAAGGCATTATGGCATTTTGTAAAGACGTCTATAAGAAAGAATATGCGCCCAACACAAGAGAAACATTTCGGCGCCAGGTATTACATCAATTTGTTCAGGCAAGGATAGCGGACTATAATCCTGATAATCCGAAGTTGCCGGTTAATAGCCCCAATGCTCATTACGCAATTACTGAAGAGGCGTTAGGAGCTATTAAGACTTTTGGAACAAAAGTATGGAAAGAGGCTGCGGAAAGATTTAAGTCTGAAGTTGGTGCACTCTCTAAACTTTATCTCAAAGAAAGAAAGCAAATACTGATTCCGGTAAAATTAAGCAACGGTAAAACACTTCATCTTTCTCCAGGCAAACACAATATTGTACAGGCAGCAATTGTTCAGGATTTTGCAGCACGCTTTGCAAATGGCAGCGAGGTTCTCTATTTGGGAGATACAGCAGACAAAGACTTGTATGTTAATAAAAAAGTTTTAAAAGAAATAGGTATCCCGATTACACAACATAGTAAACTGCCAGACGTAGTCCTGTTTGACAGAAAGAAAAACTGGCTTTACTTAATTGAAGCGGTTACATCGCATGGACCGGTTTCACCGAAACGAATGGTTGAATTGGAAGAGTTACTGAAAGATTGCAAAGTGGGTAAGGTGTATGTTTCGGCGTTCCCCGACTTTAAAGAATTTAATAAGCATTCAGCAAAAATAGCTTGGGAAACAGAAATTTGGGTTGTAGATTTCCCTGAGCACATGATTCATTTTAATGGTGACCGTTTTATGGGACCGAGGTAATTTAACCATCTAATCACTTAATTAAATGCAACTATTCATTCCGCAATAAGTTTTGCAATTGTTTCACAATTTAAAAAAGCAAAGCCATTGAGTAGATCAGATAATTTATCAAAATATTTTTATCTAATGCAAATCATCACTAAATATTTCACTGATTTTTCCGAAAAACAATTAAACCAAATAGAGGCATTAAAAGATTTATACCAAGAATGGAATCAAAAAATAAATGTGATCTCCAGGAAAGATATGGATCATTTTTATGAACATCATGTACTACATTCTCTCGCCATTGCTACGCAATTCGATTTTCCTGATGGATACCAAATTATGGATCTCGGCGCCGGTGGCGGTTTTCCCGGGATTCCTCTTGCTATCTTTTTTCCGAATGTGCATTTCCACCTGGTGGACAGCATCAATAAAAAATTAAAAGTAGTGGAAACAGTTGCATCGGCTATAGAATTAAAAAATATAACAGTACAGCATACACGCGCGGAAGATATCAAAGATAAAAAATTTGATGTTGTGATTTCGAGAGCTGTTGCACCATTAAAAGATCTTTGGTATTGGAGCAAACCTTTATTAAAAAAAAGACCCGTAGATCAGCCAAAAAAAATTACAGGATTGATTTGTCTTAAAGGTGGGAATCTTACCCAGGAAATCCATGAAAGTGGCCTGCGGCCTCGCGTATGGGAGATCAGTAAAATTTTTAAAGAAGAATTTTTTAAAGAAAAATATATTTTATTAATTAGCTGATGTGCTAATCAGTTTTACCAATTCAACTTCAACACATTATTATCCAAATTCACATCGGCCATTCTCTTCGTAGGGTCTATTTCAGCTTTTATTAACTGGTTTAACGGATGATTGAATTCTACAACATAAGTGGGATTGGTCCAATTCCATTCTTTATGTACAAATCTTTTCTCATTACTTTCCGCTGGTTTATTAGCAAGCATCATGTCCAACGGAATGTAGTGCAATTCTTTGGTGCTGTCTCTAAAAGTTAGCTCAAAATCAATAGGCATAGGCATTTCACCAATTCTTCTTAACCTGATCCTGCTAATTCCATTAACTTCCCAAAGACTGTCAATACTATAATCAATTGTTTTAATAGTATTTAACCAATACTCTTTGTACCATCCTAACTGAATCCCGCTCACATCCTGGGCCACTTTAAAAAAATCATTCGGATTAGGATGCTTAAACCTCCAAAGTTTATAATATTCAAGCAATATTTTATCTCTGACAGAATCACTAACTATATAACCCAATTGTTCAAGCAACATCTCTCCTTTTGAGTAAGCATTTATTTCATAAGCGATATTTGTATTGTAATGATCGGCATTTGTTGTCATCGGTTCTGCCAGGTTTAATTTCTGCAAAAAATAATATCCCCTGTAAGCTCCTGAATGATTTAGTGGAAGCAGATTTGAATTACTTTCTTTCCCCATTTCTTTATTATAGTAGGCAGTTACTTCAGCCGCTCCATAACTCGCATATCCTTCATCCATCCAGGGATGTTCATTTTCGTTAGAGCCAAGCATCATCTGGTACCAGCTATGCATCCATTCATGAAAAACAGTTCCGAGGCTTGGGCTTTTTATTAAAGTAGCCATAGGATATTCCATTCCTCCATCGCCGCCCTGTATAAAAGAATACTGAGGAAGGTCATATTTACCAAAGCGTTTTTCCATATAAGGCAAAACGGTAACAGCAGCATCGGCAACGGTTTGCCAGTTCTTTTCCAACGAATCTACTTTTTTATAGATCACATTTATTGTTACACCATCTGCCTTTTTTACAATGTGTTCATAATCAGGATCGGCTGCCCACACAAAATCATGTACATTCTTTCCAATAAAATGCCAGGTTCGTTTTGCAGTAGAAATATTTTTTAATGCTGTACCGGGTTTATCATATCCCCAGCCTATTTGTCCTGCATTTACCAAAACTCCTGTACCTCCTAATTTATAGGATTTATCAATTTTTATTGTCACATCATAATCGCCCCAAACACCATAAAACTCACGCGCTACATATTGCGGTGTATGCCAGCCTTCATAATCATACTCGCATAATTTTGGATACCATTGACTCATGCTATAGCGGATTCCTTCGGCATTATCACGGCCACTTCTTCTTATTTGTACCGGGACCTGTGCTTCAAAAACCAGATCGAAATTTACTTTGCTTTTTGGTAAAACAGGCTTAGTAAGATCTACTTCGAGAATGGTTCCATGAACTATCATGGGCTGCTCAACTCCATTCATCTTTAATGATTTTATTTTCTGGTAGCCAATTTCGGAAGGAGTTAGTTTCGAAATACGATCCTTTATCCTGCTATCCCAATCCGGGCGACCATTGATCTTGGTCTTACCCAATTCAATACTTCTTACATCCATTTCACTGCCCGGCTGAAACGCATTCCAGTATAGATGAAAATATACCTTGTTCAATTTGTCCGGCGAGTTGTTGGTGTATTCTAATTTTTCAGTTCCATTTACAATATTGGTAGCCACATTCAAATCTACATTCATATAGTACTTTACCCGTTGCTGCCAGCGTTCAGGCTGTGCAAATACAAAAACTAAAAATGTAAAATTAAAAATTAAAAAAAGTGTGATTTTTTTATTCATGGTTTCAATTTAAAAAACAGAGGGTGCAAACTTCGTGGAAAATGAAGTTAAAAAAAACACTTTATTATTTGAAACTAAAGGATAATGCAGATATACACAAGTCAATCTTGAAACTTATACCAGGCCTGTAATTCAATCAAATGGGTTATAACTTAAAATGTATTATCTAATTTTTAAAAAGCTTTCACAAAACATTTTAAAGAATGAATGGATATATTTGAATTTAATCTTAAATATTTAATTCCCATTTTATGCCGTACATTAATTTGCCGGAAGGATATCCCGACATTTGTAGTTTAGTAATTAATAATTCAGCACAATGGTTCTAACTCAACAAATTGCAAAACATTTCAGAGAAGTTCATTTTGGCGATAACTGGACATCAGTTAACGTCAGGGACACGTTAGCAGACATAACCTGGCAACAAGCCATAACAAAAGTTTACAATCTAAATACCATCGCAGCTTTAGTTTTTCATATTAATTATTATGTCAGTGCTGTATTAAAAGTATTACTGGGCGAGCCCTTAAAAGCAAGCGACAAATTTAGTTTTGGCCTTCCTCCTATAAACTCTGCAGATGATTGGGAAAAATTAGTAAGTAAGACTTTGACAGAAGCTGAATTATTCGCGGTAGAAATCGAAAAATTAGATGAATCAATACTATTTGAAAATTTTGCAGACGCTAAACATGGGAATTACTACAGGAACTTACACGGAATCATTGAACACATACATTACCATCTCGGGCAGATTTCACTGATAAAAAAAATATTAAATGAAACAAAATAACCAAGATATCTGGTCTTCGCCCATTTCAAAATTCCAATCAAGATATCAATAGAGGCAAAAAAAATTTACACTGAAACTTATACTTTCAACTCATAAGTAAATTTTTAAGAATTGCAGAAATTCATGTATTTTAGATGCCTTCTTTCAAATATCTTAACCGCCTAAAATTTCACTACATGTCACGACAAAGAAAAATTACTTTACAGGAATCAGAGATCCCAACTCATTGGTACAATATTGTAGCAGACATGCCTAACAAGCCCTTACCACCATTGCATCCCGGAACAAAACAGCCCGTAGGCCCCGACGATTTGGCTCCATTATTTCCAATGGAATTAATTAAACAGGAAGTGAGCGCTGAAAGGTGGATAGAAATTCCTGATGAAGTAAGAGACCTTTATTCAATCTGGCGGCCAACTCCTATGTTCAGGGCTTACGGACTGGAAAAAGCATTGGGCACTAAATCTAAAATCTATTATAAATACGAGGGAGTAAGTCCCGCCGGTTCACATAAACCTAATACCGCAGTTCCACAGGCTTATTATAATATGAAGGAGGGCGTAAAGAAAATTGCAACCGAAACCGGCGCAGGGCAATGGGGAAGTGCATTGAGTTTTGCCTGTAAATTATTTGGTATAGAGTGTGAAGTATTTATGGTAAAAGTGAGCTATGACGGAAAGCCTTACCGGAAAATTATGATGAATACCTGGGGAGCAACTGTGCATGCTTCTCCCAGTAATTTGACGAATTCCGGACGAATTATTTTAGAGAAAGATCCTAACTCTCCGGGAAGTTTGGGTATTGCAATTTCCGAGGCCGTAGAAGTGGCGGCCACACATGATGATACCAAATATTCTTTGGGCAGCGTACTGAATCATGTGTTGATGCACCAAACCGTTATTGGCCTGGAAGCATTGAAACAAATGGAAAAGGCAGGCGATTATCCTGATATTGTGATAGCACCTTTTGGTGGCGGGTCAAACTTTGCAGGTATTTCATTTCCTTTTCTACAAAATAAATTAACAGGTGGAAAAAATATAAGGGCCATAGCAGTAGAACCTACATCTTGTCCAAAATTAACACGTGGCGTTTTCCGTTACGATTTTGGTGATACTGTTGGAATGACTCCTTTAATTGCGATGTACACCCTGGGACACAATTTTATTCCATCGCCTATTCATGCAGGGGGTTTGCGCTATCATGGCGCCGGGGCTATTGTAAGTCAATTGTTGAAAGATGGAATCATTGAAGCTGATGCCATTCACCAAACAGAATGTTTTGATGCAGGTTTATTATTTGCTGGAACCGAAGGAATTATTCCTGCACCGGAAGCTAATCATGGTATAGCAGAAGTGATACGACAGGCAAAACAAGCGGATGAGGAAGGTGTTTCTAAAACAATTTTATTCAACTTGTGTGGACATGGCCATTTTGATTTGAGCGCTTATGAACAATACCTGGCTGGAAATTTAATTGATTATGAAGTAACACAGGAACAGATTAATGGATCATTGGCAGAGTTGAGTACTCCAATTATTTAATGCAACTAATTTAATAGAGAAAAGATCTGTTGGTAATTTTATTGTGTCCTGGTGTGGGGCTGATATTAAAAGCCACTATTGCTCAACTAATCTGCACAATTTATTTGCTACCAAAATCTTACCGGCAACTTCAAGGTAAAAGATTTTATAGTTTGAAGGAATCACTGTTCAGATAAATTTGTTTTCCCAATTGTAAGTAAAATATTTGGAAACAACCTGATCTCACCAGTAGAAATCGAGAGACAATGGTAAAAAATAGGGTTCGTTATAAAATTTATTGGATAAAATATTTTGCACCATTAATACATTTAAATTCTTTTCAGAAACAAGTTTGTATTTTTTGATAAGTAATAAAACTAATTGAATAAAAAATAATCATTGCACTACTTACATTTTCATTCCACCCATATCCATTCCCGCCATTGAATTGGAGCCATGCTCAAAAATGTACTCACTATTAAGTAAATAAGCTCCACTCGTTACCACCACTTCTCCTGTTTCCAAACCTGATGTTATTTCTATTGCATCATTTTCATCAATTCCTGTTTTTACCATTCTCATTTCATACACGCCGGGTTTCGTTTGTATCCACACCATTGAGCCTTTGCTATCTCTTAATACTGCATCAGAAGGTAATGTAATAGATTGACGTTTCGCTTTGCTGATGGTAATATAAACCGGCATACCGGGATGTAATTGATTGTTTTTATTGTTGATGGTAAGCCTTACCAGGTTTATTCTTGTATCAGGATTCATTTCAGGATTAATAAAATCTATTTTTCCATTAATGATTTTGTTATTCAAATCAGGAATCTGTACAGAAGCATTTTCACTTTTTTTAATGAAGGGCATTTGTGTAGTGTAAACCTGCGCTTCAGCCCATAAAGTTGAGAGGTCAGCAAGTTGCAAAACAGTGCCACCTTCCATTACATAATCTCCTTCCTTTGCATTTAGCGATGTAATGTATCCGGATTGAGTACTGTAAAATGTAGTATGCGTTGGTACCTGTTTGCCCTGCCCAAGTTGGGTAATTTGGGTGTTGGTCATTCCCCATAAAAGTAATTTTGTTTTTGCGCTTTCAACCAATGCTGCATAATTAATAAGTGAATTTCCAACCGTATTTTGCTGCTCCAAAGCATTTACATAATCCTGTTTTGCATTATTCAATTCTTCACTGTAGATATCATAAATCTTATCTCCTTTCTTTACATAATCTCCCATATTTTTAAAATATAATTTATCTACCCTTCCTTCTACGCGGGCATTCACAGAAGTAAGTTTATCCTGGTTAAAATTTAATGTGCCTGTTAATACCAATTTGTCACCAATATTGGATTTTTCAATTGTATCCGTTTGGATATCTCCGAGACGAATTTGTTCGGCGCTCAAATGAATTTGCATGGCATTAGCAGTACTTGTTTTAGAAACCGCAATCAGCTTCATGCCACAGACCGGACAATTTCCCGGTTTATCTGCATGAACCTGTGGATGCATGCTGCATGTATAATACAAGGTTTTTTGTACGACTGCTGTTTCTGTTTTCTTTTTTTCATTACAGGAAGAAATAAGTAGAAGGCTGAAGGCTGAAAGCATAAGGCTGAAAGCGAAAGGCCGAAGGCTGAAGGCTTTTTTAATTTTTTTATAAATCATAATAATTCTTTTTTATCAATTTAATTTCCATTTCAATTATCCAATATTGTTTTTTGTATGTAGGGGCAATCCCTTGCGGTTGCCCTCCCCTTGCGGTTGCCCTCCCCTTGCGGTTGCCCTTCCCTTGCGGTTGCCCTTCTCTTGCGGTTGCCCTTTGGCGCAAGATTTACTTTTTTGGGCACGGGTAAACCGTGACTTTTTGGGCATGGGTAAACCGTGCCCCTACTCATTACTCGTCCTAATAAAACTCTGACTATCCACCAGGTATTGAGCATTTGCAGCAACGGTATCAGTAGTATTCAAACCGGATAATATTTGAATCTTATTTTCTGTACGCATTCCTGTTGATATCTCATGCGCCATAAACCCTTCTTTTGATTTTAGAAAAACTACATTTTTCAGTCCTAAAGCAAGTACTGATGATTGTGGCAACCACAAGCCCTTCCTGCTTCCTGTAAAAATCTTTGCGTCCACCTGGCTTCCCAATGTGAGCATGTTTTTATTTTCGAAATATACTCTGGCGGTAAGTGTTTTACTATCGCTACGAAAGAAAGGCTCAATGAAATTTATCTTTCCTTTTATGACTACAGACGTATCCGATTCAGGGGTAATTTTTACTCCATCTCCCTTTTTTACAATAGATTGGTCTTCCGGAAAAATTTGCAAAGCCGCCCATGTTTTCTTATGATTCATAATATTGAAGAGTGTTTGTCCTTTGGTTACGTACATGCCCTCTTTTAATGATAATTCCTGCGTTTCAGTAGAAGAAATGTTCATGCCATTTTGATTCATGCCATTATCCATCACGTGGCCGTTGTAATTGCTATAAACACTTATACTGTATAAAGGTTTTCCGGTTTGAATTACTTTATTTAATTCTGCATTGCTCATCCCAAGCAATAATAATTTTTGTTTGGCTGCATTGATAAAAGAGAGATTTGTGGCATCTCTTTTTAGAAGAAATAATAAATTTTCCTCTGCCGTTAGTATCTCTGGTGAATATATTTCCAGCACCTTTTGTCCGGCTTTTATATTTTGAAAACGGTAACGCAAATACAATTTTTCTATTCGTCCGGAAACTCTTGCCGAAATATTACCGGTAGCTCTTGTGTCTGCTTCAATAGTGCCGTACGCTTTTACAGGAATATTAATATCGCTTTCTTTGGGTACTATAACAGGAAGTGACGCTACCACAAATTCATTGGTTGGTTTCAGCAATGTTTGCAGGTCAATATTTTTTATTGTTACAGGTTTCTCATTTTCTGAAGAAGCAGAATTAATTTCTCTATTATTTGTTGGTTTACTGTTAGGCAAGTTTTGTTTGCTGTTACATGATTGAATGAGAAAAACAGTAACCGTTACAATTAAAATGTATCTCCAAAAATTATTTTTCATTTCACTTTATTTTATTTCCAACAATTTCTCTAAATCAACCTGCATACTTAATAGTTGTTGCAATTGGTTGATGTATTCAAGTTGTGTATTGTTTAATGTTTCCCAGGCATCGTATAATTCAAATAACTCTTCGGTATTTTGCTGATATCCGAGTTGGGTACTTTCGTAATTTTTTTGAAGTGCCGGGATAATATTATTTTCAAATAATTGAACTTGCTTTTTCTTTGCAATGATATCCTGCCTTATTTGATACGCTTTACCTGAATATTCATTAGCCAGGGTTGCTTTCTGTTCCTCCAAAGATTGTGTTTCAAAATTGAGGCTTTCAATATTTGCTTTATTGGCTCTGGTGGACCAGTTCATCGGTATTTTCACGGTACCCATTAAGTCAAACATCATTGGCGCATTTCCATATCGGAACATGTGTGAAAATTGTGCACCAAACTGAGGTTTCATGCTTTGCCTTTCAATATCCTGTTTCAAATAAGCAAGCTGAATATTTTTATCAATAGCTTTTATGTCACTCCTGTTGTTGTAAAATAATGTGCTGTCAAAAATCATTGATGAATAATCTTTGAGAACATAATTGGTATCAACAGAAAAATCTTTTAGTTTATCACGGTTCATTAAAGTATTCAATGCAATTCTTTTCTGAAGTATTTCATTTTGCAATTCCACACGCATATTCAGAATATTCCCAAGCGATGCTTTCGCTTTATAATAAGCGCTGATTTTACCGAGGCCAATTTTATATCTCGTTTCCGCATTGGTAATCATAAAATGTAAGAGCTTTTCACTTTCGTCCAGTATGGATAATTTCTTTTCAATAATGACCCACTCATAATAATTTTTTTTTGCTGCCGCAAAGAGATTGTTCAATGTGGCATTTTTATTTTCTTTTGTAACTGACGACATCGCTTTCATGTAGTCTTCATTGGCGTCATTGTATTTTTTATTAGGAAACATTTGTTGCACGCTTATCATGAAGCTTCCCATTCCGCCTTGCGAAGGCATATTGCCATTGGCTTTTGAGCCATTCCACAAACCTATATTATATGGTGTCATCCAGAAACCCGCTGAAACCTGTGGTGGTTCCCAGTTCTGCGCGCCTGCTGCTGCGGCATCCAATGATTGAACTTCTGCGTCATACATTTTTAACGACGGATAGGAATGTTGAATACTATCTAAAATATCAGGCAGTTCCAAGCTTTGAGATGATACCTTCTGAACCGGAATTTGTATCATAGCAAACAGGATGGAAAAATAAACCAGGAGGCGGTTGATGCTCCATATCTTTTTTGACTTCCCGGTTGGTGGGGACACCAACCGGGGTCGGGTGCCGTGGTCGGTGTCCTCACCGCCCACAATCAGCAAAATTAGTACGTTACTTAAACGAATCATTTTTATTTTTTTTTTGTTTTAAAATTTTTGAATTACTTAATCCTATAATCCCAACAATCCTATAAATCATAGTTCAGACAATTAATGCGATACTTCATGCACTTCAATTTTTCCAAACCTTTTCAATTCATATTCTTTATTCATCAGGAAAATAAGTGGCGTTACCAACAGGATGTAAATGGCTGAAGAGACAACACCACCAACCATAGGCAATACAATTGGCTTCATCACATCGCTGCCTACACCGCTACTCCATAAAATAGGAATAAGCGCAAAGAGTGAAACACTTACCGTCATTATTACGGGGCGTAATCTTTTAATAGCGCCGCTTATTACATAATCTTTCAAATCATTTTTTGTGATGGTTTCTTTTGAATTTCCCTTTTTGGCAATAAGTTGTTGCATGGCATCATTCAAATAAATTACCATGATAATATTAGTTTCTACCGCCAGCCCGAATAATGCGATAAAACCAACAGCTACCGCAACAGATAAATTGACACCCCAGAAATAAATCATATAGGCGCCGCCGATAAGCGCAAATGGAAGAGAAATTAAACTTAGCAACGCTTCGCGCTTTGAATGAAATGCGAAATACATGCTGATGAAAATAATAACCAACACTATTGGTAAAATCAGTTTTAAAGTTCGTTCACTGCTGATCAGGTTTTCGTATTCTCCGCTCCATTCAATAAAAAATCCTTTGGGCATCTGGCCTATCGCCGCGTTTAATTTTTGTTGCGCTTCTTTAACCGTACTTCCTAAATCCCTTCCACGAACATTGAACAAAACAGTGCCGCGCAATAAGGCATTTTCAGAATTTATCATCGGTGGCCCTTCGGTAATTTTAATATCAGCAACCGCCTGCAAAGGAATAGGCCCGAAATCTTTTGTCTGAACCTGCAACCGTTTCAAAGCTTCTATATTATTTCTGAAATCCTGGCCATACCGCGCATTCACAGAAAACCGTTGCCTGCCTTCAACCGTAGTTGTTATTTGTGCGCCACCCACTGCACTTTCAATCACCGCGTTTACATCATCCACGCTTAAATTGTAACGGGCAATTTCCTCACGGTTAATATTGATGTCAATGTATTTGCCACCGGTAATCGGTTCCACATATAAATCTTTAATGCCCGGAATGCCTTGCAAATCATTTTTTATCACTTGCGCAAATGAATAAATACTATCTAAGTTTTGACCATATACTTTTACGCCAACATCGGTTCTGATCCCAGTTGAAAGCATATTGATGCGGTTAATAATCGGTTGTGTCCATCCGTTGGTAACACCCGGAATTTGAAGTTTGCTGTTGAGTTCATTAATGATGCTGTCTTTGGTAACTCCTTTTCGCCACTCGTTTCTCGGTTTCAGTATCACGATAGTTTCGATCATGCTGATAGGCGAATTATCTGTTGCTGTATTGGCTCTTCCCGCCTTGCCCAAAACAGATTTTACTTCCGGCTCAGACGCAAGAATCTTATCCTGCACCTGCAAAATTCTTTTTACTTCAGCATTGGAAACATCCGGTAAAGTAACGGGCATAAAGAGTATGCTTCCCTCATCCAGCGGAGGCATAAACTCTGTACCCAGGCTCATCACCATCGGAACGCTGGCTGCAAGTGCAATCAACATTACACTGATTGTGGTTTTGCGCCATTTAATACAAGTCCTGATCGCGGGGCCATAAACTCTTTCTAAAAAATGATTGACAGGATTTGCTTTGCGCGGCCTGAATCTGCCACGCATAAAAAACGAAATCAATACCGGCGCTAATGTTATAACCAAAATAGCATCCACCGCCATAATGAATGTTTTGGTATAAGCGAGCGGATGAAATAATTTCCCTTCCTGCCCTGTTAATAAAAAAACAGGAAGAAAAGAAGTGACAATAATAACGGTTGAAAAGAAAACCCCGCGCGAAACCTCTTTGCACGAGCGTTCTATTATTGATAACCGAATATCTTTTGGTATTTTTTTATATGGTTTTGTCAATTTCATTTTTGATAATTATTTTTTTAGCCTTTTGACTTTTGCCCATTGCCTATTATTCTTTATTCTGCCATTCCGATAAATTCCGATAAGCATTTTCACTCATGATAATTCCATTGTCAACAATTACCCCAATCACTAACGCAACACCAGTTAAAGACATAATGTTGGATGAGAATCCAAAAGCATTAAGAAGGATAAAACCAATGGCAATAGAAATAGGAATTTGTATAATAATGCTTAATGCACTTCGCCAGTGAAGAAGAAAAATAATAACGATAATGCACACAATGCTTATCTCTTCTATCAATTTATCCCTGATATTGTGAATAGCTGCCTCAATTAAATCACTCCTGTCATAATCTATTTTAAAAGAAACGCCTTCGGGCAATCCTTTCTGCACATCAGCCATTTTTGTCTTGAGCAATTTGATTACTTTATCCGCATTCTGCCCATATCTCATTATCACCACACCGCCCACCGCTTCACCATCTCCGTTTGCATCAACAATGCCCAAACGTAGATTCCCACCCATTTGTACGGTGCCAATATCTTTTACCCGGACAGGAATGCCATTGTTATTTTCCAGGGCAATATTTTCTATGTCATTTTTATTTTTTATATAACCCAGCCCGCGAATGATATAACCCATGTTACTCATATCCAATTTTCTTCCACCAACATCATTGTTATTGGCGCGTACTTTTTTTATTACATCCATCATGGAAATTTTGTAGAATTGAAGTTTTACAGGATCCACTACTATTTGGTATTGCTTTTCAAAACCACCAAAAGAACCTACTTCTGCAACGCCAGGAACTGTTTGCAACGCAAATTTTATATACCAGTCCTGCAAAGCTCTTTGCTCGCCCAAATCCATTTTTGGTGCATCCAAATGATACCAGAAAATCTGGCCCACACCGGTTCCATCAGGCCCAAGAGTAGGTGTTACACCCTGCGGCAATAAACGCTGCGCATAATTTAATTTTTCGAGTACCCTTGTCCGTGCCCAATAAATATCTACATCATCATCAAATATTACATACACGAAACTCATCCCAAACATAGAAGTACCGCGGATGTCTTTCACTTTGGGCACACCCTGAAGATTACTGACTAAAGGATAGGTTACCTGGTCTTCCATAATCTGCGGGCTTTGACCTTGCCATTCAGTAAAAACGATCACTTCGTTTTCACTTAAATCAGGAATGGCGTCAACAGGGTTCCTTTGAATGTTATAAATACCCCAGCCAAATAACCCCGCAGCAACAAGCAAAACGATGTACCTGTTTTTTAACGACCAGGAGATAATTTTTGAAATCATGTTAATAGTTATTGGTTATTAGTAAATAGTGAAAAGACATATTCCCCCTCATCATCATTGAAACTTTTCCTCTACACTTCCGCAGTCCATCATCTTAGTACCCAGGTATGGATTTTTGATTTCAACAGTTTCACTAAGCCACATGGCACCATTATGATACATCGGGCAATTATCACTGTATATAGGAATACCGGCACCAAAGGCTTTTATCAATGAATAAACATCTTTGCTCATCACAAAAAAGTATTCTCTTTGGCGATCAATTTTACTTTTGGAAATACTATCAGCCTCATTCTTCAAATTGACTTCTAAGTCATCGTATATTTTTTTCTGCGCAGCAGTAAACAAACCTGTCTGTTCGCCAGGCAGGCTTTTATTAAAGATTTTCATTTCATTTTTCAATTGAGTAGATGCAGTCGCTGCGGCATCTTCATCTCCCTTAACCAAAGCGTTTTTTATAGTAAGATAATTCTGAACCACCGATTTCATAAACGAAGAAATACCTGCGTTAACATTCGTAAATGTTGGAGTAACGGTCTTTACGTCATTGCCTATATTATCATTTCCCATTATCGCCATTTCATTTTCCCGACTCATTTTAGCGCTTTCGGCATTTGATGAAGAATTGCTGTTACAGGAAATAATAACAAGTGTCGCGGCTGCGAAGGCAAGGATTGATTTTTTCATTTTTTAAATTGATTTATTAGTTAATTGCCCGCCCGGCTGAATGCCCCGCCAGAATGATCTTTCGGGCTGGCGTTCGAACGGGGGTTTATTGGTTAATTATGAGTATTAAATAACTATAAAATAAAATAGTAGAAAACATTGGGCATATAGAAATGCCTATAACCCGATATTTTATTTATCAGGAAAATAGAAGAGAAAAAATTCTAAATAAGAAAAACGCAGTTTCGCTGGTAGATGGCAATGCCGCTACTTCGTGGAGGAGGATTATTTACAGGAAATTTTCTGACTAAGGATGAATAATGCAAATTATAACTATCAGAAAAAACTATTGGAGAAATAAATGAAATTAATTTTTGAATATGGAAAGTAACATCGGCTACATTCTGATCATTTACTAATTTGACAAACTTTTGTTCGTGTTGGCAACAGTCTGATTTGGCAACTACCTTTTTTGATAACGGACATTTGCTGCATCCTGGCATCTCATTTTTTACCATTTTATGTGTCACTCTCTCACCGTTGCAATAATAAAAGTTTATTGTTGCCCCGGTTGTAGTAGCAAAGTACAAAATGGCTAATATGGCAGCGAAAACTTTTTTCATAAAGTATTGCAAAGATAAAGATGTTTCACAAAGCGGAGTTATAAAATTATGGTTACAATTTATAAAATTATTCCTACCGGAACAGCAAATTTTGGCTATTAAAATAGAATTATAATTGTAAAATCCGGTAAGACGCAATTCCAACCAAAACAAAAACTATAGCGCCCATTATTAAATCGGGAAGATTAGAGGCTGTGACATAAACCAGTATGCCAGCGAGTATCACACCCGCGTTGGTGATTACATCCGTGGAAGTGCAAATCGTACTTGCCTTAATGTGGGCTTCTTTATTTTTCGATTTTTGTAATAAATAAAGCGTGAATGCATTACCTATTAAAGCAAGCACCGAAATTATAATCATCGTCCTGAAGTTGGGCATTTCTTCATAACCCAAAAATCTTCTGATTACTTCCACCAGGCCGGTCACCGCCAGAAGCATCTGTAAGTAGCCACTAATTTTTGCAATCTTTCTTTTTTGATATAATGCCTTCCCGACCACAAATAATGCTAATCCATAAACAGCAGAGTCTGCCAGCATATCTAAACTATCGGCCACCAATCCCATAGAACCTGAAATAAAACCCGAAGTCATTTCTACCAAAAAAAAGAAAAAATTAATAGCTAATACCTGCCAAAGCAATTTTCTTTCCAACCCATCTGTTTGAGAAAATAACAACGCCTCTTCATCACTAATACTTTGCGTGCTTACTAATGATGAATTAAAATGTAAACTATCAATTGCTTCCGTTATTGGAGCTGAATCGCCTTCGTGCATTACATATAGTTTTCGTTTAGGTATTTCGAATTGTAAAGATTGGATGCCATGCAGGCCTTCCAGCTTCATCCGGACTATTTGTTCTTCCGAAAGACAATCCATTTTTGCTATGTTGTATGTTGACTTGTTCATTATAATAAAACCAGTATTGTCTAATAATATTCCACGCTTAAAAATTTATTACCTGCTTATTTCAGTCCTGGAATTTCTAAAATAAATCTTATCAGGTTTAAGCTATCAAGGCTTCCAGATTCTTCTCCTTTTTCAAAATCACCTTCTGCCTGAGCCATAGAATTGGTGAGATGTGCGAAGCAAATAATTTTATAATTTTTAACTACCGATAATGCATACAACGCTGCTGCTTCCATCTCAACACAAACAATATCCTGCTCTTTCATGTTATCAATAG
>DASSHD010000623.1:0-8164 GCA_035693085.1 Hanamia sp.
AAGAGCTGAGGATGATGATAATAAAAAGCTAAGTAATGCTTTACAGAATTTTACGAATAATATACCCAATACAGTTTCACTTTCATTTGCGGTTCCTTCTTATATACCAACAATCAATATGCCATATACAAGCACCAATTATGCTTTAACTGTCAAACTTGGTTTTGAGAAGTGGACTTTACATCCAAATATATATGCAGATGGATATGTAAGTCAACAGGAAATAAAGCCTGAAGACCAAAGACAATCAATTCCTGCTATTGGCTATTTGTATTACACAGAAGGTAATAATAAACCAAATGCATTATTGGATGTTAACAGAGAAAAAGAAACTCAATTCAATGTAAAATCTTCTCCAATTATCGCAATTCCACAATATACTTATGACTTATATTCAATTTCAGGAGAGGGTACCGGGGGAATGTTCCGGCCCTATAGGGGTGATATTGGATTTGCCAGGGATGCAGCCATGCATACCAAAAGTGCAACCTATAACGGATCTGTTGATCTTGGTTTTGGTGCATATTTCCATGTTGGAACTGATTTTATACCGATAAAGGCGATTACAGAAAGCAAGGGGTGGCAAAATTCCGGTACCAATTCAATCAATAACTATATCCGTTTTCGAAATAATGATACAACTTTTCAAAGTGTGTATTTCAGAAATCCCGGTGAAAAAACGAGCAATACCAATGCATATTACCATTCAGTTGGTGATGACGCTCTTATGCGCATAAAATTAGGTGGTAATAAGTCAAACATCATAGCCTTGAACACTTTTACGCTTATAAAAAATGGACAGCAAGTCGGAGAAATTCCTGTAACTGCTCCTCCTGTCAAAATAAATCGCGATAAAAGAACACAACTAATATCTTATTTGACAGGAGATGAAGCTGCTCAATATGGTTTGGATAAAACCATTAAATCTTATAAAGAAAACACAATACCAATTGGAAATTGTAACGATTCTTTTACGGTAATACCTAGGGTGGATAATATTGTGCGAAGGAAAAATCATCTTTCTGAATTAGATGTAACGAATTCAGATGGCAGGCGATATGTTTATGGATTGCCAGCTTATAATATAGAACAAAAAGAAGTAACATTTTCGGTAGACAAGGAAATTGATTCAAACAATTTAAATAATGGGCTCGTAAATTATATGCCAGCGGGTGTATATAACGGGAACTATTACCAAGGTGATAATTCCCCCGGGAACAACAAAGGGAAAGAAAATTATTATACACAGGACAGTATGCCTGCTTATGCTCATGACTTCTTATTAACCGGTGTTCTTTCCCCTGATTATATTGATATTACCGGTGACGGCATTACACCTGATGATATTGGAGATGGAGTAAAATTCAATTATACCAGGGTCTATGGTGCAGACAATAACTTTTTTGACTGGCGAACACCGACTCAGCAAAATAAAGCGAACTACAATGAAGGTCTTAAGACGTATAGCCGCGATGATAAAGGAACTTACTTATATGGAAAGAAGGAAGTTTGGTATTTGAATTCAATTGAGTCTAAAACCATGATTGCCGTTTTCAAAATAAGTAATAATCGAAAAGATGCAAAAGCAGAAAACGGAGAAAATGGAGGGCTTGATGATTTAAAACAATTACGCAGATTAGATGAGATTGATCTATATTCAAAAGCTGACCTTGTAGCAAATGGCACAAAAGCGAAGCCAATCAAATCTGTTCATTTTGTATATAGTTATACTTTATGTCCTGGAATTGATCCAGGAGATTCATCAATTGCAAAACTTACCCTCGATTCAATATGGTTTTCATATAATGCAAATTACAAAGGTCGCATTAATCCTTATGTTTTTCATTACAGTCCAGATGTTAGCGGCACTCCCCAAACAGAATACAATCCAAGGTATAATCCTAAAAATTACGATAGATGGGGAAATTTCAAAGAGTCAAAAAGCAATCCCGGCGGTCTAAGCAACGTTGATTTCCCTTATAGTCTTCAGGATAGTGTTTCTGCTGCACAAAATGCTACAGCATGGGAAATGACGGATATTCAATTACCCTCATCCGGAAAATTAAAGATTACGTATGAGTCTGATGACTATGCGTATGTTCAGAATAAAAGAGCCTGCGACTTGTTTCAAATAGCAGGTTTTGCCAGTGATCCTTCATATAATCCTACAAATCAGCTTTATACCTCATCTTCAGTTGAAAATTATTATGTATTTGTAAATACAACTTTGTCTATACCCGACACTGCCACATTAAGAAAATCATTTCTTGGTAATAATGATACGGTTTATTTTAAAATTGCTGTTCAAATGCCTGCGGATATGTGGGGGAGCGGTTATGAATTTGTACCAGGTTATGGGGTTGTTGAAACTATAGGATTTTCCCCTAATGATATTCACCAATTTTGGCTCAAACTTAAACCAATTGATAACGAAAGTCCAATCTCAAAGAACGCTTTGCAGTTTCTTCGGCTAAATCTTCCATCAAAAGCCTATCCAGGTAGCGAGACAGGAAATGATCTTAGTTTTTCGTCAGCAATTTCAATGCTTGCTTCCAGCTTTAAAGAAATTGCCAATACGATCAATGGTTTTGATAAAGAAGCAAAAATAAAAGAACTATGCAAATATGCAGATCTTTCCAAGTCTTTTATAAGGCTTACCAATCCGGTTTTTAAGAAATATGGGGGAGGATACAGGGTAAAGCGTGTTGAACTTTTTGATAATTGGAACAAAATGACTGGCCAAAAAGAGGCATCTTATGGACAAGAGTACTCTTATACTACGACTGAAAAAGTAAATGACCAATCAATTACAATCAGTAGTGGAGTCGCAAGCTATGAACCGAATATAGGAAATGAAGAAAATCCTTTTCGCGAGCCAATACCTTTTGCTGAGCAACTGGCGCCACTTGCCCCCGTCAATTATACCTACGTTGAAAAACCTATTGGCGAGGCTTTTTATCCATCTCCCTCTGTCGGTTATAGCAAGGTGGTTGTACGCACAATTAACCGAAAGGCCAAATCAGCTAATGGCTGGCAGGAAACTACATTTTATACAACAAAAGACTTTCCAACACTTGTTGAGTATAGTGTTTTGGACGACTATTCAAAAAAACGCTATAATCCTGTTTTATCTAAATTTCTTAAAATAAATGCGAAAAACTTTATAACCCTTTCGCAAGGTTTTAAAATAGAATTGAATGACATGAATGGAAAGATGAAATCGGAAGCAAGCTATGCAGAAACCGATTCACTTCATCCTATAAAAGCCAGTTATTATTTTTATAAAGAAGATAATCCAAATGCTTTCCAAAAACATTTAAATAATTCGGTTGAGGTACTTGATTCATTAGATGGACATATTGATGAAAATGGCACCATTGGTAAAGACATTGAAGTAATGGTAGACATGCGGGAGCAAAGCACAAAAAGTATAACAACCGCTTATTCGCCAAATTTGGATGTTATTCCTTTTTTTTGGTTTCCTCTTCCTATTCCTTCCGTGTGGCCACTACCTCAAAAGGAGCAAACAATGTTTAGATCGGCTGCAACAGTAAAAATTATTCACAGATATGGTATCCTGGATAGTGTGGTAGTAATTGATAAAGGCAGTGTTGTCTCAACAAAAAACTTAGTTTATGATGGAGAAACAGGCGATGTAATCGTGTCCCGTACCAATAATGAATTCAATGACCCCGTTTATAATTTTAATTATCCTGCTTACTGGGCGTATAGTGGAATGGCTCCTGCATATCAAAACATAGGAGCGGTATTTTATCACAAAAACATTATTTGTGTTAATGGAAAATTATTTAATGCTGCCGATGGAAGCGATTTTGATACAAATAAGTTTTTTGAAAGCGGAGATGAACTGTGGGTGTGCTCTACAAAACAGGTACCTTATGATCCGCAATGTTCGGTTTTACATCCCGATATTTCTGCGATATCTCAAAAGTTATGGGTAGTTGATGCTTCCAAAGGAAAGGAAAATGCAAAGGGCTTATATCTAATTGATAAAGCGGGAGTACCTTATAGCGGGGTGATTGATTCTCTTAAAATTATTCGATCAGGCAAACGTAATATGTCTGCAGTAAGTGCTGGTAGTATTGTGTCTCTTGCTAATCCCGTTCGTGAAATAACACCTGGTAATTTCAAAATTGTTATTGATTCAACCACCAGCGTGATTCATACTAATGCCACTTCTTATAAGGATTTATGGCAGGTTGAAAACACATTGTTCCAAAAAGATACTGTAATTACGGTTTATGACACCATAACTGTAAGCCCATCCCTTGACGTTACTACCTTTAGACAGGAAACCGTGCATGCGTCGCCAATAGATTTAATTTCTACAGGTGAAGCAGTAACTGTTCACTCATTGAACATTGGAGCAAGTACTGATCTGAGAGCCGCATCTAATGGAATCTCCTGCGGATGGTCTTATGCGATGCTTACAAAGAGCGCTATTACTTTTGATACTTCCGCAATACCATCTGGTTCTACTATATTGTCAGCGACACTAAATCTGACTCCAAGAATACCATTTGATCTCTGGGTTAGAAAAAAACTTAAGCGGGGCAAAAGCAGGCTTTTATGCGGTTACAGCTACAGTTATGATTGGTCCAAAGCAAATAATTATTACGCTGGGGATGGGTATGCAGCTTTGGGCAGGATAACGACACCGTGGAATATTTATACTCCTTATAATTCCATTCAAACTTATTCGAACAGTAGAATCGGAGTTATCTGGTATCAATACAATAATTTAAACCTAACATCATTATTACAGGAGATGGTCAATTATCATACTAAATATGGGTTGATGTTTGAAATCCCTTCAACGTATGAAGGTATCAGCTTTCTTGATTTTTGTTCAGGATATCAGCCAAATATTAATAATAGAAATGGCTCTGGTTGCTCTGACGAATCTGGCAGCCTTCCTTGTACTTGTCAGGCACCGGTACTGACCATTACCTATCGTATCCCCGTTGATACAACCATAAAAGTTTGCCGGGCAAATATTTCAGATACAGCAACTAATCCATACCGTTGGGGCATATTGGGTAATTGGCGAGTTGATAAAGCTTATACCTACTATGGAGAAAGGAATGAAAATGACGCTTCCATAACAGCAACCAATGTTCGGAAAGAAGGGGTTATCAAAAATTTTACTCCGTTTTGGCAATTTACAGACAGTAAATTAATTGCTGAACCGGATACTACCAAATGGGTGTGGAATAGTGCGCTGTCAAAATACAACAGGAAGGGTTTTGAGATAGAAAATTATGATCCATTAGGCAGATATAATTCTGGCCTTTATGGCTACAATGAAACTTTACCGGTTGCTGTTTCACAAAACAGTAAATACCGTCAGCTTCTTTTTGATGGATTTGAAGATTATAATTACCAGGCAGAGAGCTGCGTTATTTGCCCCTCTTCAAGGGAATTTGATTTTACCACAGGTAATAGCAATGTTTCAATCAGCAATCAACAAAGCCATACCGGTTTATATAGCCTTAAGATTAACGCAGGTTTCAATTCATCGCTTACAAGTCCTGTAAGCCCCGATACGCTTCTTCCAGCCCTATCATTTAAAATAGATTCTTCTGCCGTTTATAAAACTATCGTAACAGGCAAGGGGATGGGATTGTCCGCAAGCTATTATGGATATCGAGGCGGTCATACACCATGTGGTACGGACCAGGTCTTTACAAGGACCGACACTACCATTGATTTTATGTGGGGATTGACTCCTCCATTTCCTGAACTGTGCTCCAGACATTATACCGTAACATGGCAAGGATATATCCAGGCGCCAAGTTCTGGTAATTTTACTTTTTATGGAAATTCTGATTTCCTGATTTCAGCCAAAATAAACAATCAGATGCTTTTTGTAGGAAAGTCGGGGCTGGGAACTATTTCTCTTGTTGCGGGAAACCTCTATTCGTTAACAGTCCAATATACTTATAACCATCCGCCATTGTTTCCTTCATTCTCTTCAGTACATCTTTATTGGTCAAGTAATATAATGCCAAAATCTATTGTTCCTAAAGAATTTCTTTATAATCAAAATATTACGCCTGCTGATACGGTCGGTTCATTTTCCAGTACTATTTTAAAATATTGCATTAATGCCAATAACGTGAAGCAAAATAACATGATCCGCCCCACCTTTTCTCCTGTTCAGGGCGATCATCTTATTGTAAGTGGCTGGGTAAGAATAGATGCAGCGGATTGCAATAGCCTTCCTGCTATTGATAATGTGATTAACGCAAATTTTGATGTTGGTAGTACCTCAGTTACATTACAGAGGACTGGTACCAGGATTGAAGGCTGGCAGCGATATGAAAGCGAAGTAATGGTTCCGATAAATGCAACAAAGATGACCATTTCTATAACTGCACCCCCTGCAAATAATATTTTTCTTGACGACATACGGGTACAACCATTTAACAGTAGCATGAAAGGGTTTGTATATAATCCCGTAAATCTTAGGTTAATGGCAGAATTGGACGAAAATAACTATGCTACATTTTATGAATATGACGATGACGGAACACTTGTGAGGGTAAAAAAGGAAACAGAACAAGGAATAAAAACGATCCAGGAAACAAGAAGCGCTTTACTTAAGAATAATTAATTAAAGCACATGGCATAGCAAAACACTTTAAATCAGAAATCGGCAATAAATATTAAACATATTATCATGGGAATAAAAAAAAGTTGCTTTCTAATAATCGCTTTTTGTTGCTTGGGAACTATATTAAAAGCTCAGGGAGTAATAAAGGGATTTGAAGCAGGTGAAATTATTAATATAGCTCAGGCGTATCAACAAGCCCCTAACCTAAGTTTCGATCTTGACTTTACATATGCAGATAGTGCCAGTGCAGATAGTATAATTGAAGAATTGCACGGTAGTTTCAAAATTAGCAACGGCAGGTACTATTCAATAATTGATAGTACTGAATTGGTGCAGGGATCTAAATATAACATTGCTGTTTTTTATTATGATAGTGTAATTACCATTTCCAGCCCTCACCAGTATTCAAATTTGTTGCAGCTTCCGTTTTTAGATAGTTTGTTTCTTAAGGCAAATATTGATTCTATGGCTGTGATCCAGCTAAATGATTCTACAAGAAGGCTCCAGATGTATTTTGACTCAACTAGCAAATTCAGTAGTTACACTGTTGACTATGATCAAAACTCTTATCTGATGGATTCCGTTATCTATCGCACAAAAGGGCCTTATTATGACCCGAATGATCCCGGTGGCGATCCATTTGAGGTGTTTGTGCCGGCAAATGTTGCAAGTGTAATTATCATCAAATTCAGTAATTATTCTTATCAAGTAATAGATAACAGCTATTTTATGGAAAATAAATATATATACACCCAAAATGGACAATTTTTCGTGCAACCCCAGTATTCCGGTTTTCAATTAATGGTTAACACATCCAACTAAAAATGATTTTATTGAGAGTTATATCAAATCTTTTAAACAAACTAAGCAAATACATCTTGCTTACGTTGGTTGTATTGATATTGTTTTCTATTGAAGCATTGGGTCAAAATGAATCATATACCAATGGCTTGCAAGGGGATAGTTTAAAGTATGGTAAAACTTTACTTACCCAGGATACCGTATTTTTTAATCCTGTTTTGAAACCAACAATTGCATACACCAACAGTGTAAACGATATTATATCCTTCAGTATTAATGAATTTTCAAATGTTCTACTTCCTGACTCATTTAAAGTGGATTTAAATATTTCCGTCATTTATATTGATAAAAATAATGCAACCGATTCTATCAGTTCCAAGGTTTTGACGATCAACTATAATAAAGTAACACCTTATAACAGCAAAGCCATTCTAAATTTTCAAAATGCCTATTCAGTAAATATCAGGATTAATAGTATAAGCGCTCAATACACCCCTTTGGCTAATATCTTACCTGCGTTACAGTTAGAAAATGATATTAATGTTGACAGATATTACTCAATGGATTGTACAAATGATGCCATACAAACAATTAATGACAGCATTTCGACGATAGGTGCCAATGGTGAATTGAAAGTTTATTGGACACCTAACAGGGTGGCTGAACAATATGATCTGGAATGGGCATGGACAGATAAAAGTGCATTGGATTCGGGAACATATAACA
>DASSHD010000624.1:0-8216 GCA_035693085.1 Hanamia sp.
TTTAGCCAAAAGTTTAAAGGCTATTTATTGTAAAGAATCAATAGATTTTGGCTAAAGCCTTTGAAGATATTTCATTAGCAATCCACGGGTTGAAACCCGTGGCAATTAAAACACTCTAACCCTATACTTCAAAGAAATAAATTAGCCAGCTTTCCAGGTTAGATTATTCACGGTTTTATCCCTTGCAGAGTATAACACGAATTAAAAAGCAATACCAGTAAACCTACCTACCGGAAGGCAGGCAAATAAATATCAGGGATTTTATTTTTCTTTTTGACACAGATAAAACGTCTGTATAGCTAAAGCCCTGTCCGAACTGTTCATCCCCGTCCGGCCTGGCCATCCAGCCAGCCAGGCGGGCATTCGGCCCGGAATTAGCACGAATGAAATGACATTACCAGTAAACGAACATTTAATTGATATTTCTATTCAGAAGTTGAATATCAAAATACTCATGAATTGTTAAGTCGTTGGGTAAATAAAGAAAAAATCTTACTTTTTGCAAAAATTAATTGATGCCTGGAATAGCTTTAAATAAAGAAATGAATATTGAAGTAAAAGTACGCCTTATCAGCAAAGGAAATGATGTGCCTTTAACAGGAGAGGAGTTTGTTGTACGTCTTTACGACAAAGATATTTTCAATGATGATTTTTTGGGAGAAAGTTCGCCTGATGAGGAAGGAATTGCAAGGTTTGTTTTTTCACAAAGTGATTTTTCCAGTCCTGCCAATCTTGATGGTAAGCCTGATTTTTATTTCGTGGTTTTTAAAAACAAAAAGGAAATTTTCAAAAGTAAGGTTATGTCTAATCTTGATCTGTCTGATTTTGAAAAATTTATAACGAAGAAAGGAAAGCTAATAGACCTTGGCACTTTTTTAATAGATACGCAAAATAAATAGGCAAAAGTTTAATAAGGAGGATATCTTAAAAGTGGATGCTTAATCTCATTAGAGTCTTCCACTTTATCTTCATTATGTACTTCTTCCGGCATTCTCTTGCTTAATTTTGATTCATCAATATTTCCATTCGGATCCAGGATTGGCTCTGGTACAGGTTCTTTGCCTTCCGGAGTTATCTGGTTAAATACTTTTTCGATGTGAACCCATTTTCCATCAATCCATTTTAATCCTTCGTAATCACCATCGGGAATATAAGTGTATTTCTTTTTTGGCTCGTTTGTTTCAGAAATTAAATGTTCATAAAGAATGATGTGCAAATCCGTATCATAGTTAAGTCGTGGCCCCGCGTTCTTCTTATATTCCATGATATATCTTGCAATGGATTTCTGGTGCAAACCATTATCCTGGAAACTAAAAAAAGGGCCTCCAAAAACGGGGTGGCCATTTTTGAATGTAAGTACTTCTATAATTTTTCTGTCGCTGATGAGGTTATTATCATCAAACCCAAGTAATGTGTAATAGTTTTTTCCAAATGATTTTTCTTCAATGATCTTATAATACAGAGCGCCTATCCATGCAAGGTTGCTGGTAACAGTATCATTTATATTCACTATCCGGTCTGACTTATCTATTAATGGAAAAAGTTTTAAAGATCCATCCGGCGTTCTCATCTGTATTGCGCCATGTTGCCTGATAATTTCACCGTTGATTACCAGCTGCCAGGTAAAAATTCTAAAAGTACTATCCGGAGGTATCACTTTGGCAATAGAGGTTAAGGAATCAAAAGGATAATAAAACGAATTTTTTACATGTAAGGCACGGACAAAAATTTTGGTAAACTGGCTATCAGCTTCAAAGCGGTCTTCAACATTTCGTCCCTTAATTATCTGGTTGGCAAATATCACAAGTGAGTCTTCTTTTTTTTCAAGTGTTTTTCTTTCTGAGGATGATAAATGTTGAGCCAGGCAGGTATTACCTGCCATAAAAAGTAAAACAAAAAAAAGACTGATTTTATTCATTAAAAAAATTTGGACAAAGAAAACTTTAATTCCAATAATTTATTGTTAACCACATAATTTTTAACTAAGTTATAATGCTTTAGCTACAGAAAAAAGGTCATTAAAAACCATATCAATATTTACGTTTTTTAAATCCACTTCTTTTCTGGTAGTTGGTAAAAAAATATTGATTTTTACTCCCAGGTTTCTGCCAAATTCCATATCACTTAAAGTGTTTCCAATCATGATACTTTTAGAAAGATCAATTTCAGGAAAATCTTTTAGTGCCTGCAAACCCATTCCTGGGTTTGGTTTTCGGTTAACGCTTTCCATTTCTGTACAAACATAAATCTTATCAATTCTTCCTCCGGCTTCTTTAATTTCCTTTTTCATGTTTTTATGAATGAGTTGGAGATCTTTTAATTTAGTAAGTCCTTTCGCAACGCCTCTTTGATTGGTAATCATTATGACGCGTCCGAACTTTTTATTGAAGATCTGAAATGCCTCTTTTACACCTTTATAAAATTGAAATTCATCCCAGGTATGGATATAATCCAAATGCTTTTCATCATTTACTACGCCATCGCGGTCAATGAAGAGCGTCCAGGAGGAGTTAATATTTTTTAGATTGAAATTTTTCAATTATAAACTGCTTTCATGTTTCCACAAATTTACTTTTTAAATTTATGAATTGAAAAATGCTATAGAAGTATTGCTTGATATTGATTTCAGTCTAAGAGATCATGTTTTATTAATCTGTTATTTTCGATTGTGGGAATACCGAAAGTATTTTTTATGGCTCCGAAAACTCATTAATATTTCAACGGATTCATTTTTGTATGTCTTATCCTTATTACCCGAATTTCGGTTGGAGATATATAATATGTAATCCTGTATTTATAAATCTCATAAGCCCGGTAGGAGCCATCATTTCCTATCCGGTATTTATCCGGATTATGTCGCTCAGGATTTTTTATTAACTCTTTTATAGAAGCTAATATAATTTCTTTTATCTTATTTGCGTTTTGCACAGAGTCTTTCCTGATATAATCATAAGCATCTCTCAGAGACTTTTTGGCTTCATTGTCTATGGTAACTTTCCGTTTTTCTTTTACCATGACTTCATCTCTTTCTCTAACTCTTCAAGGCTTGTAAATTCGCCATTTCTCATGCGTTGCATAGCCTCATCCAGTTCTTTGTTATATTGTTCTAAAGTAACGGGTTTTGAGGCGTTGCCAGATGTCTTTAAAAATGACTTAATCATTTCCAATAGCGACTTCTTTTGAGGTTCATCCAGTTGAGTAAAATAGTATATCAATTCTTTGTCTAATACATTTGCCATTGGACTCACGTTTTCACAAATTTACTTTTAAAATCTGTCAATTAAAAATTACCATAAAAATCATACCTGGAATGACTTTCAACTATATAAATACTGGTTTGTTATTTGTTTAGCGATGATGCCACTTGAGACTTAAAATTACTTTACTATTGAATTATTTAAATCATTTCCCTCTGTGCTCTTTCATAATCTTCAGGTATGCCAATATCAATAAAATATTCATCCTGAATCATACCGAATAATTTTGGTTTTTTGTCCATTTGAACTTTTTTTTCAAGATAATCTTTTTCAAAAGAAAATTTTTTAGGAAGATTTTCTTTTAGAAATTCTTCGATATTTAATGCGTACACGCCACCATTGATTAATCCTGATTGGTAAAATTGTTTTTCTTTAAATGATTTTATGGAATGATCCTTATTTAATTCTACTACACCATAACGGTCAAAATTTTTCATTGGCTTTAGATTTAAAGTACAGGCGGCCTTTTTTTCTAAATGAAATTTACTTAAAGAATTGCAATTAATTTTAAAAAGAGTATCTCCGTTACAAACAAGTACATTTTTCCCAGAAACTTTTCCGCACGAAAGTTTAGTGGCTCCGCCTGTTCCCAATGGTTCTTCTTCTAATGTAATTTTATAATTAAATCCTGTAGAATTATTTTTCAAATATTTTTCGATTACGTTGTGCATATAACCTACGCTGAAAATAAAATTTTCAATTCCATTTTTTTGTAAATAGGTAATAAGATAATGTAGAAAAGGTTTGCCTGCTACAGGCGCCATGCATTTTGGTTTATCAGAAATTACTGACCGCAATCTTGTTCCCAATCCTCCGGCAAGTATAATAGCTTCATTAATCATTGGTGTCTGCAAAATAGATTTCCTCTACAAATTGACAAATGATATGTCCAAGTGTAATATGACTTTCCTGGATCCGGGGAGTATCGTCAGATGGAATATTTATCAGGTAATCTGAAAGAAGTTTTAATTTTCCCCCCGCAGAACCCGTGAATGCAATAGTTATCATTCCTTTTTCACGGGCGGTTTCGAAAGCATTTACTATGTTTTTACTGTTACCAGAAGTACTTAACCCGATGAGAACATCACCCCTATTTCCAATTCCTTTTATCAATCTCGAATAGATAACTTCATAGCTGTAATCATTAGCGACTGCAGTTAAATAGGAAGTATTACAATGTAAAGCTTCCGCAGGGAGTGCGTCTCTGTCTGTATAAAATCTTCCGCTGAATTCTGCTGCAAGATGCTGTGCATCCGAAGCGCTTCCACCATTTCCACAAAACAAAACCTTGTTTCCTTTTTCAAAAGCTTTTACAATTATGTTTACACAATCGTTTACCGTTTGCAATAATTTTTCATCATTGAGTATTTTTGTTTTTACATCAATAGATGATTGGATGATATTTTTAATTTTTTCCATTTAGATTTTTTCTGATGAATCAAAGGTAAAGGCAATTGATAGAATTTTAAAGTGATATAATGAAACTCATTCTACGCACACCAGGTAGTCAAACCATATTTCGTAAACGTATAATTTTTAACCTCGCCACCAAATTTGTTTAATTCATCTATTACTAAATACCTCGAATTTCCCGGACAATAAAAAATCATAAATCCGCCACCGCCTGCACCACTTATTTTTCCACCGGTTGCACCCGCTTTTTTGCCTGCATCATAAATTTCTTCAATTTTGCTATTGCTGATATTGTGTGCCATTCTTCTTTTTTGCTGAAATCCAAAATCCAGGATGGCTCCAAATTCATCTAATTTTCCTTTCAATAATGCTTCCTTCATCATGCGGGCCTGTTCTTTTAACTGATGCATGGCCTCAATACTTTTTTCATTTTTGCTGTTTACATTTTTTACCTGTTCGTCAATGATAGAGGCGCTTTCACGGCTGGTAGAAGTGTAATACAAAACCAAATTATTTTCGAGTTCATGCAGGTATTCAGATTTGATACGCAAGGGATTTACTATCACTTTATCATCTTCATAAAATTCCATAAAATTCACTCCGCCAAACATTGCCGCGTATTGATCCTGTTTTCCGCCGGTTAGTTTCAGGTCTTGCCTTTCTATTTGATATGCATAATGAGCAATATCGTAATCACCTAACGGTAACTTAAGCCATTCCACAAAAGCGCCGATAGTAGCGACTACCAAAGTAGAAGAAGTTCCTAATCCTGATCCCGCAGGCGCGTCAACAAAAGTGGACAATCTGAAACCGGATGCGGGTAATTTATAATCTTTGTAAATGCGGTTATAAACTCCTTTTAAAAGATCAAGTGTTCCATCAATCGGCAAATCATCAGTAATATCGAATTGTTGTTCTTCTTTTCTATCGAATGCGGTTATAATGATTTTATTTTCGTTAAGAGGTTCTATATTGGCGTAAGCAAAAAGAGAAACAGTTGCATTTAATATAGCTCCTCCAAATTGGTCGCTGTAAGGGCTTACATCTGTGCCGCCACCTGCAAGACCAATGCGTAATGGAGCTTTACTACGGTAAATCATTAAGGAATTATCTTTTAAAAGGTAAAAAATTATCTTGGTGTAAACTTTTCACTTGATCAGTAAGGCCATAAATTTTCAAGATTTCTCTTTTATAAATTGAATTAAGAACTTTTCTACTAAGGAAGATAAACTGATCTTTTCTTTGGCACATTTCTTCTTTGCTCTAATTAATATTTTTTCATCAATGCTTAAAGTAAGTTTTACTTTCATAATCATTTTATATGGTGAAGTTAAAAATTTAATATCGCTTTCACCATATTTTCCCAGCTATATTTTTTCTTTTCTTCACGAAGGCCTGGTAAAAAAAATTCTTCCCCCAATTCAAAATACTCTTTGATTTTCGCAGCAATACTTTCTGCATTGGGTTCTGCAATTAATCCGGCTTTTTTATCAGGTACCAAAGATGGTAAACCACCCACATTGGTAACTATCATTGGCTTTTCAAAATGATAGGCGAGCGGAGTAACGCCGCTTTGAGTAGCGCTCCTGTAGGGTTGTACGACACAATCCGCAGCGCATAAATAATATTTTACATCACTATTGGAAATAAAGTGAGTATGTAGAATCAAATTATTTTTTATTTCAGGGTCATTTAATAATTCTTCATAATTTTTTTTGTCATCATAAAACTCTCCCGCGATTAATAATTTATAATGCCCAATACTATTATTTGAATTCAAAATTTTAAATGCATTTAATAAAATATCAAGTCCTTTATATCTCCTGATAAAACCGAAAAATAAAATCACTTTATCTTCTACATTAATATTTAATTTCTTTCTTGCTTCTTCTTTGGTTACAATTTCTCCAAAATTATCATACAAGGGATGTGGAACTAATTGTGCAGGTTTGTCTTTTGCAAATTGTTTCAGATCGCCAAGTACTTTTTTACTCATAGTGATAAAACCATCTATTGGTTTCAAAAAATATCTTGTAAATATTTTATCGCCCGGTCTTTTTTCGTGAGGTAGAATATTATCGGCAATACAAATCACTTTGGTGTGTTTATTTTTTTTTACTCTTCTTAAAATAGTGCCAAAACAGGGACCCATAAACGGCAACCAATATCTTACCACAATGATATCCGGTTTTATTTTTTTTAATTCGTTTCCAACCTTTATCCAGTTAAAAGGATTTATAGAATTTATTTTTATTTTGATAGGAATGTTTTCAGGTGCGGACTCCAATGAATATTGCGTTTTTCCCGGGAAAAGAAATGATGGATATTGATATGAAAAAGTGTAGATAGTTGTATCAAATCCTTCATCAATGAATTCTTTTGCAAGCCTCTCATTGAATGTAGCAATGCCGCCACCGCGTAACGGGTAAGCTGATCCTATTATGATGATGGAAGGTTGATGGTTCAAGGTTGAATGTTAAATGTTGAAGGTTGAAGGTTGAAGGTTAAATGTTGAAGGTTAAAGGTTCATCAACACATCGGCTAATCAGCGCATCAGCTAATTAATCTTCTCTTCAATAAAATAGTGATTTCTTTCTGGCCCATTCCTGGAAATAAGCTCACCAAGGAAACCCGCAAGAAAAAATTGCGATCCAATAACCATCGTTACTAATGCCAAGTAAAATAAAGGCCTTTGGGCCATTCCTGTCTGGTCAAAAAAGATTTTACTGATACCAAGGTAAAGAGAAACAATAAACCCAAATAAAAACAATAATGTTCCCCACAAACCAAAAAAATGCATTGGATTTTTTCTGAATTTTCCTACGAACATAATGGAAGCGAGATCAAGAAAACCGTTTACAAAGCGGTTCCAGCCGAATTTGGTAACACCATATTTTCGCGGGCGGTGTTCCACTACTTTTTCGCCAAATTTTTTAAATCCTGACCATTTTGCTATCAATGGAATGTAGCGATGCATTTCTCCATACACTTCTATGCTTTTTACAACTCTATTTTTGTATGCTTTTAACCCACAATTAAAATCGTGAAGATAAATTCCGCTTACTCTTCTTGTAGCCGCATTAAATAATTTGGATGGTAAATTTTTAGAAAGTGTGTTGTCGTATCTTTTTTTCTTCCATCCGCTTACGATGTCGAAATCTTCTTCCAGTAACATTCTGCGTAGTTCGGGTATTTCATCAGGACTGTCCTGTAAGTCTGCATCCATGGTAATTACCACTTCTCCATGTGCCATTTTAAAACCTTCATTAAGTGCAGCGCTCTTACCATAATTTCGTTGAAATTTAATGCCTTTGACTAATGGATTAATTGCGTGTAATTCTTCTATCACTTTCCAGGAATTATCAGAACTCCCATCGTCAACCATGATGATCTCATAGCTGTAATTATTTTCCTCCATTACCCGTTTGATCCATGCTTCAAGTTCAGGAAGGGATTCTTCTTCATTATAAAGGGGAACTACTACAGAAATGTCCATTGTTAACTGATTTGAGTGATATCACTTGTAAGATTCTTAGGATTTCTTTT
>DASSHD010000625.1:0-14810 GCA_035693085.1 Hanamia sp.
TTTCAGTTGTTTTGTCTCTCACATCAATTTTTGCACTTTCATCTTTTTTTGAATTATCTAAAACGTATTTCACCTCAGGCATTTTGTTAAAAGGTGGTTGTTGCCAATACGTATAGCCAATATGTGTTTGGTCCATCATGTGGTTCCACTTCCCATTTGCCAATTCATGATTGTATTGATAAGATAGCAATGAATCCGTTTCGTAATATTTTTTTGCCTCATCCGCATATTTGTTCGCGGCTATATTATGTTCAGAAGCAAGCTTTCTATTCTTTGCAACCGCTACATACAATTCGTTTAAATTCACAAAAGCTTTTACAGGGAAAAGTACCAATTCAAAATAAGCGTCTTTATATTCCGTAGGCAATTCAGCATTTATTTTCTGTGCTTCCGTAACAAGTTGCTGATATTGACTGATAACTCTGTCTGCTTCATTATAATCAGTCAGGCTGTACGTTTCAGGTGATAAAAGCTCCGGTTTTCTTCTTGCGATGTATTGTGAATATTTTTGAAGAATGCCTCCTATCTGCTTTGCATATTTTTGCCCAAATTGTTTAGAAGCCCATTCGGTATAATAATTTCCAATGTTATCAACGGTTATTTTTTTTGTATTCCAGGCATAATCAAGGAAAAAAGAAATTGGCAATTCCATCGGTTTCAAATCGCCTACATTTACAATCCAAATTCTATCCACACCGTACGAATAAGCCAAATGCATTTGCTCCCAAACCCTCGCGATATTATTCGTGTTAATCCACTTATAATTCCTTGGGCCGCCTACATAATCGAAGTGATAATAAATTCCGTAGCCACCACTTCGGGGTTTCGCATTTAGTTTCGGAAGCCTTCGAAGATTTCCCCAATTATCATCACTGAACAATAGTGTAACGTCATCGGGTACACGCATTCCTTTATCATAATAATCCTGTACCTCTTTATACAAAGCCCAATCCTGTGGCGTTTGGGATGCAGGTTTGCCGGTAACCTCTGCAATTATTTTCCGCTGATCCCTTACAATTCTTTCCAGTAAAGCGATATTACTTCCTTCTGTCATTGGTTTATCGCCATTGCCTCGCATACCAATGGTGACAATCGTTTCGCGATGGTCCATATTTTCAATTCCCTGCTTCCAGAAAACGCGAAGCACACTGTCATTGGTTTGATAATTCCATGCGCCTTTATGCTCATGCCTCCAGTGTTCTGTTGCCTGATTCATCGGTTCCTGGTGTGAAGTGCCCATTACAATTCCATACTTATTTGCCATCACTGGATTCAGCGTGTCGTCATTATTAAACGCATTTCCCCACATGGCAGGCCACAAATAATTTCCTTTTAAGCGCAGCAATAATTCAAATACTTTTTCATAGAAAAGATGATTGAAGTTTCCAAAGGTTTCATGTACCCAACGTGATAATGCAGGCGCTTCGTCATTCAAAAAGATGCCACAATATTTTACTGAAGGTGAGCCAAATTGGTACGTTCCATTTTTTATAAACACTTCTTTCTTTTTCTTTATTGGAACATCTGCCCAATAATACCAGGGAGAGACTCCCATATCTTTTGAAATTTCAAAAACACCATAAGCGGTTCCTCTTTTATCACTACCAGCAATTACTAATGCCCGTTCTATTCCTTTAAAGGGATTTTTGATTATTTGAACCTGGTAGGATTCCCATTTATTTTTGATAGAATCAACATTTATTTTTTTTGATTGAATTAATTGCTGAATCAGTTTGGAGTCTTTTATAGTACCGATAATAATTGCATTGTTTGCTTTCGAAGGAAGTTCATTACTGATATCAGGTTTTTTGCCCGTAACCATTTCTACATCATTTTGAAACAGTGAGGCGGATTTTTGAATTAGCCAGTCATCATTTTCATCAGTATAAATTGTAGTTGCTGAGTTAGCGACAATTGGAAAATCTTCCCTTTCATTTTTATCCGAAATAAAGTTTTGGGCAAACAAATTTTGAGTAAGAAAAATTATAGTGAATAAAAAAATGGCCTTTTTCATAACTGGTAATTTTATTAATCTCTCAAACAAAAACGGGAACCATAAAACAGAGATCTTACTTAAAAGGTTGTTTACTGTTCTAAAACCCTATTGAATTCCCTCCATCTACGGGAAGTACCACTCCTGTGATGTAAGCCGATTCTGAACTTGCTAAAAACAATGCTGCATCTCCAATATCAGATGGCAAGCCCAATTCTCCCATCGGTGTTCTTGACAACACTTTGCTTTTTCTTTCTTTATCATTATTTAATGCTTTTGCCGACATCTTTGTTGCGATAAAACCAGGAGCAATGCAGTTTACACGGATTCCTTCGGGAGAAAGTTCTACGGCCATCGCTCTTGTCATTGCTTCTATGGCACCTTTTGAAGCACTGTAAGCAATCACCTTAGGCAAACCATATTGCGATGCCATGGAACTGATGTTGATAATGTTTCCCATTTTATTTTTGATCATTGACTTTACCACTTCCCGTGAGATAGCGAAAATGGATTCCACATTCGTGAGCATTATTTTTTGAAAGTCTTCATCCGTAACTTCAGTAAAATCTTTTTTTAAATTGATAGCTGCGTTATTGACCAAGATATCAATTCTTACATATTTTTTTTCTAATTTTTTTATTAAGTCAGGAATTTCTGAAAGATGATTCAAGTCGAATGATATTGTCTCACAAAAAGCTCCCAGCTTTTCTTTTGCGGTATTCAGCTTTTCCTTGTTGCGCCCGATAATAATTGTTTGAATATTATTTTTTACAAATTTTTCAGCGATTGCAAATCCAATTCCTGATGCACCGCCGGTTACGATAGCTGTTTTGTTTGAATCCTTTTTTTTCATTTATTTCTTCTTTTTATAAAATATAAATATCACTGCCAATTGATTTACCTGATAAAATAAAAATCATGAATATTTGCCTGCCTACCGGTCAGGTAGGTTCGTTTACTTCTGCCTCCCTGCCCTCCAAAGGAGGGTTCTAAGAAAGTTAAATCCTCTTTATTTATTCGTTTGCTGCACTTTCTTGTTCCCTGATTCTTTATTTCTTATTCTTTTTTTCACTTCCCATTCCCTGGTGCGTAAGGGAAATATAATGATTCATAATATTCCAATATATGATCTGGTTTTTCATAATTTGCCGGTATAGGCATTTTTGAGAATGTCTGAAAATATAAGAGGCACGCATTGCGCCACCAGACTGCTTCTTCCTCCTGTATGTTTAACAACATCCGCACATGATTAAAACGTTCTTCGTCAATATATTTTTCCATATTTTTCCATGTTGCCTGCATCCATCTTACTTCATCAACACCTTCATTATATTTATAACACAATTCATCCCAGAGAGTTCTTCCTGATTCCCCGCCGTTCTGTCGGGCAGGCATTTTGTAATTCCATGGCACATGATGAAACCATAAAAGAAATTCTTCAGGACAGGTAGAAAGATTGGTAAAAAAGCTATCAACTTCGGGTTGATATTGTGCCAGCGCATTGCTTCCTTTTGATGTTCTGTCGAAGCCAATTCCAATACTATCTGCACGATGGAAATAAACCGGATTCCAATCAGCACGCGGCGCTTTATCATACCAGGGTGCGGGGCCGTAATGATTTCCATAACCCATGATGTGATGAAGGCCAAGTGGCGTCATATAATTTACAACTGCTTCTCTAGAAACAATCATCATTTTTTTTACAGAATCAACAAATGTTTTATTATTAGAAAATGTTTGCCGGATCCATTCATCCGCAATAGTTTTAGCGCTTAACTCATCATTCCACGCAATGCGCCCAAATGCATACCAGTTAGCCTGTCCGAATGGATGACCTGTCCAGTTGATATCATTCCCAATGTTGGAAACACCTGCCATTCCTGATAGTTCATGATGGTCTAATGAACCATCAATAACTTTTGCAACTGTCGAACCTTTTCCTTTTTCATAAGTATCCGCGTTCAAAACTTCTTTAAACAAAGGCGCTTCATAAACAAGATGTGTTCCCTGTCCCAAATATTCCTGTGTAATTTGAAATTCCATCATCAATGGAGTTTTGGGCATTGCGCCAAATAAAGGACTGAAGGGTTCACGCGGTTGAAAATCTATCGGCCCGTTTTTTACCTGGACCATCACGTTTTTTCTAAACTTTCCATCTAATGGTTTGAATTCATCATAAGCCTGCTTAAACCTGTCATTTGGAGTTTCGTTGCTGTAAACAAAAGAACGCCACATCACAATTCCGCCGTGCGGAGCCAAGGCAACGGCAAGCATATTGGCGCCATCGGCATGCGTTCTTCCGTAGTTTTGCGGACCGGGTTGGCCTTCAGAATTTGCCTTTACTAAGAAGCCTCCAAAATCAGGGATGTAAGAATATATTTCATTTGCTTTTTGGTTCCACCATTTCTGCACCTGTGGGTCAAGAGGGTCGGCAGTTTTTAAACCACCAATCTCTATCGGTGAGCTAAAACGGGCGGTAAGAAAAACTCTAATTCCGTAAGGACGAAACACGTCTGCAAGCGCCTTTACTTTGACTAAATATTGCTTCGTAAGAACAAACGAATTGGCATTGACATTAGTAAGAACAGTTCCATTGATTCCTATAGATGCGTTGGCTCTTGCATAATCTATATATCGCTGATCAATATAATCCGGCAATGTATGCCAGTCCCATATTGAGATTCCCGCATATCCTCTTTCTACATAACGGTCAAGATTATCCCAATGATCGAGAATACGGTATTTTAATTTTGGAATGCTTGTGATAGAAACTTCTTCAATGTATTGATGAGTTTGTAATAATCTTAAAAAATGAAACACACCATATAATACACCCACGTTTTTTTTTGCAACAATGAAAATTACCTTTTTTTTATTGATGATGGCATTTCTGATAATAAAGCCTTCATCTCCCAATTCATTAATTTTTTTTAATGAAAAAAATAATTTCACATCTGCTGAGGATTCAGGCGTTCCGCAAATGATGGTTCCGTTGGAAATTGAATTTTCGTTAATCAGTTTTTTATCCAACAATCCTTCCAGGCCTTTTAGTAATTCTTTTTTTGCAACTTGTAAAGTAGGATTGTTGCCTGAAAAGTTTACAGCATTTATTGAATGCTGATAGGTTGATAAAAGTTTTGCATCATCAATCTTGTCATAGCGCAACCAAAGCCTGTAACCATTTTCTGCATGCAAACCTGCAAATAAGAAAATACAAACAAGAGTGAAAAAAACTTTTTTCATCATTAGAATTTTATTGAAAACTTAATTCGCTTTCTTTTTTTGAGAAGATTCCCTGATAATAAATTCGGATCTCAAAATAATTGTGTTCGTACTTTGAATAGTAGAATTTCCGATTAAATGATTAATAAGATTGTTTGCTGCAACTTCGCCCATTTCGTATCCGGGATAATTAATGGTAGTGAGATTAGGTTCTATTACTTTAGCAACTGCATCGTTATTAAAACCTACAAAGGCAATATCTTCCGGGATTTGTATTCCTGCATGTTTTAAAGCCAACATACAACCGACAGCGCAGTTATCATTAGCAACGAAAACCCCATCCGGCAACGGTTTCATTTTCATTATTAATGCTGCCGCTTCTTCACCTGCCTCCTGGCTCAGGTTACCCAAAATGATATTTTTCTTATCAAATTTTATTTGGTGATCTTCTAATGCCAGTTTGTAACCGGCTAATCTTTCTTTGTAAACATTCTGTTTTGAATTTGCAGAAATGTGTACAATTTTTTTACAGCCTTGTTCAATTAAATGCGTTGTTGCCTCGTAAGCTACTTTTTTATTTTCGATGATAATGTTTGTATAATGATCGTCGCTCATCACACGATCAAAAAAAATTACGGGTATATTTTTTCTCCTGAAGATTTCAAAGTGAGAAAGATTTTCGGTATCATACGCCAGTGAAACAAGTAAGCCATCAACCCGGTTATTGAACATGGTCTTTGCGCTGGCGATTTCTTTCACAACAGATTCTGAAGATTGGCTGATGATAAGATTATACCCTTTAGAGTTGGCCACGCTTTCGATTCCTGCAATAACAGACGACATAAAGTGGCTGTTTAACTTTGGTACAATTACACCAATCGTCTCGGTTTTTTGATTGCGGAGATTTCGTGCAAAATGATTAGAACGATAACTCATTTCTTCTGCTGCCTGGAGTACTTTTTTCCGGGTTTTTTTATTGACAACCGGATCATCTTTTAAAGCACGGCTCACCGTAGCAATCGAAATATTCAATTTGCTGGCGATGTCATAAATCGTAATTTCTTTTTCTTTTATCATATTTTTTTACAACCTAAATTAAATTTTATTTGAATTCTATTTTTTATTTTATTTGAATTGACTGGTTTTTTAAAGAAGATTTTCTGATAATAAGATTCGATCGTATGATGATTGTATTGGTATTTTGCATATTCCCAATTCCTTTCAGGTGATTAATAAGATTTCTTGCCGCCACTTCTCCTACATCTATGCCCGGATAATTAACAGTTGATAATGCAGGTTCCACCAATGTACATATTGTATCATTATTAAAACCAACGATCGCGATATCGTCCGGAATTTTGATATTATTTTCCTTTAAAGTGCGCATGACTACCGCCGCTACGAAATCATTGGTAATAAAAACTCCATCCGGTAAAGGATCCATGTTAAGCATTCGCATTGCCGATTCGATTGCGGCGCTTTCGGAAAGATCATTAATGATCAATAAATTCTCATCATAAGGAATTCCATTGTCGGACAAGGCATCTTTATATCCCTTAAACCTTTTAGAATATACATTTCGTTTGAGGCTCGACGTTATATGAACAATTTTTTTGCAACCCTGTTGTATCAAATGTTGTGTAGCCTGGTAACCGCATTTCTCATTATCAATTACCACTACGGTATTTTTTCCATCCTGTTCCACCCGGTCAAAAAATATTACGGGAACATTTTTTTCTTTGAAAGGTTTAAAGTGATCCAGATTTCTTGTACCAAAGGAAAGAGATGCAATAAGTCCATCCACTCTTTTATTGAAAAGATTTTTTGCATTGGCTATTTCTTTACTAAAACTTTCGGATGAATGCGCAATAATAAGGTCATAACCGGATTCTGTCGTCACTTTCTCTATGCCTGATAATACTGAGGTTATAAAATTACTGTTTAGTTCATGTACGATCACTCCGATGGTATTCGTTGTTTGATTTCGGAGATTTCGGGCAAAATGATTGGTCCGGTATCCCATTTTACTTGCTAAATCAAAAATCTTCTTTTTTGTCGGTTTACTGACTACCGGATCGTTTTTTAAAGCCCGGCTTACAGTAGCGATAGAAATATTCAACGCTGAAGCAATATCATAAATGGTAACTTCCTTTTCTTTTGGCATTTACAATCGTTTACATATAAAGTAATAGTGTAAAACTACTTAAAAATTATATTTTAAAACTTTTTTTAGAAAAAAAAATGTAAACGCTTACATTTTAATAAAAAAATCCTACTTTAGCCCTTCGAAAGACTTAAAATATGACTATGAGAAAAGATAAAAAACCGGGCTTTGATATAGTGGAACACTTGTGTAATATAAGTTTCAGCAAAAAACATCAGCGGATTTTGTTTATACTTTAATAAATATTTTGGATTAAAGAAGAAGCGTGGAATTTGAAAAGTGGCTTTTGAATAAAAAAGTGGAGAGTAAAAGACGGGAAATTATTTTGTTCTCCTTTTCATTAAATGAAAGTGTAAATTTTTAGAACTCTTATTTTAAAATGATTAATTCTCGATTTAATATAAAACACAAAACAATTTCTATTCTTTAAAATTTAAAACTGCAATCATGAAAGGTTTATTCAAACTACATCTTTTTCTTCCTGAGTTCAGGAAGTATAAAAAGGTGCTTCTCTTAATTGTTTTATCCTTTACTTTATTTACCATTGATGGTTATGCTCAAAATACATTATCGGTAAAAGGAAAGATAGTTGATGAACAAGGACAGCCAATAAGAGGAGCATCTATTACTGTGAAAGGATTGACCAGAGGAGCAACTACCAATGAAAAGGGGGATTTTGAAATTAGCGCCCCGCCGAACAGTACATTAGAGATTACTTCGTTAGGTTATTCATCTGAGGAAGTTAATGTAAAGAGCGAATCATTCTTAAACATTACGCTGAAGCAATCTGTAACGGGGCTTAGTGAAGTTGTAGTGATCGGTTATGGTACCCAAAGAAAAGAAGCCATAACAGGTTCAGTTTCATCAATAAGTGGTGAAAAGCTGAACCAGGTACCATCATCCAATATCTCGGATGCTTTGCAAGGACGTCTGCCAGGAGTACAGATATCGCAAACCTCTACCCAACCGGGATCTACAATGCAAATCCTCATTCGCGGACAGCGTTCAATATCTGCCAGCAATACTCCGTTGATCGTATTGGACGGTATTCCTTTCTCAGGTTCTTTCAGCGACATTGATCCCCAAAACGTCAAGAGTATTAGTGTTCTTAAGGATGCCTCAGCAACTGCGATTTATGGTTCACGCGGTGCCAATGGTGTTATACTGATAACTACTAACAAAGGTTCAATGGGACAAAAACCTCAAATAAGCTACAATAGTTACTATGGCATACACAAACTTTGGGCTCCATTCCCCATGATGAATGGTCCGGAATTTTTTGCACTCCGTAAAGCGGCTAATATTTATCAAGCCCCCGGTTCTGATGAAGATACTACCGGTGCTGTAAATACCAATTGGCAAAAGCTGTTTTACAGGCCCTCTTCTCCGGTAACAAACCAAAATTTAGACGTCTCAGGAGGTACTGCAAAGGGTAGCTATCACTTTGGTTTGGGCTATTACGACGACCAATCACTTATTCCTACACAAGATTTCAAACGGTTTTCGATTAATAGTTCTATTGATCAGGGTGTAGGTAAATATATCCGCGTGGGCTTCACAACTAACACAGATTATAATATAACGAATGGTTCACAGGTAGGATTATATAACATTTTGAGCATGTCACCTTTGGCCAGTCCATATAATGCTGATGGCTCATTGAAGCAAAGCATACATATGCCATTGGATAATGATTGGAATGAAACAAGGCATATCGTAGATAGCTTAAAAAATCAATGGTTAAATCCGATCAAAACGCTAGGTACCTACAATAATCTATATGGAGAATTGAACATCCCTGGAATCAAGGGCTTAAAATACCGTGTCAATGTAGGTTTGAATTACAGCACAACTGATAATGACAGTTATACAGGAACTGGCATAACCAGCACCAATGCAACTACTCTTTCCGTGGCTACTATTATTCACTCGGTATCTCTTACTAAGACAATTGAAAACATTCTGACTTACGATCATACATTTTCAGAAAAGAATCATTTAAATATAACCGCGTTGTACTCTGCAGAGCAAGACAATTACAACAGTTCAAATATTTCGGCACAAGGTGTTCCGAATGATCAGTTCCAATTTTACAACCTTGGACAGGCCCTCGGTCAAATTACGATTGATCCAAAGAACCAGGCCTATACTCAAAGCGGCCTGGAATCGTGGATGGGACGTGCTATTTACGAATATTCATACCGGTATATGGTAACTGCTATCGTGCGCTCCGACGGTTCCTCCATACTGGCGCCAGGTCATCAATGGCATACTTACCCTGCCGTATCTGCCGGATGGAATATTGCGAATGAATCATTTATGAAAAATATTACTCCAATAAATGAATTGAAGTTGCGTGTAGGTTATGGAGAAACTTCCAACCAGGCTGTGGCACCTTATTCCACACTTGGACGATTGAGTACGAGTCCTTACAACTTTGGCCCATCTAATGATGTGGTAGGATATTATGTATCCCAACTTCCAAACGCTAATTTAGGATGGGAATATTCCAAGACATGGAATTATGGACTGGATTTTTCCCTCCTGAAAAATCGGCTTTCCGGTACTGTAGAATACTATATCACGAAAACTAATGACCTTCTGTTGGGTGTTAATCTGCCGCAAACAACAGGTGTAGGCAGTTATACAGCAAATATTGGGAATACCCAAAACAAAGGTGTTGAACTTTCGCTTAATGGCATAATATTGAGCAACCATAATGGCTGGACGTGGACAGCGGGCGTCAATTTATATAGCAACCAGAATAAGCTGGTATCACTTGCTTCCGGTCAGACCCAGAATATAGGTAATAACTGGTTTGTAGGCCACCCTCTCAATGTTGTTTACGATTATAAGAAAATAGGGCTTTGGCAAGCAAAAGATCCAAATCTGACATTATTTGAACCAGGTGGTAATGTAGGAATGATAAAGGTGGAATATACTGGTGATTTTAACGCAGATGGAACGCCTGTAAGAGCAATCGGGCCAGCCGATGAGCAAATACAGAATTTAGATCCAAAATTCCAGGGAGGGTTCAATACCACCGTAAGCTATAAAGGATTTGATTTTACTGCTGTTGGCCTCTTTCAAAGTGGTGGCATGCTCGTAAGCACGTTGTATTCTTCGGCAGGTTATCTTAATTTATTGTCCGGACGGAGGAACAATGTAATAGTGGACTATTGGACACCCACGAATACCAATGCTAAATATCCGAAACCCGGAGGTATTGCAGATGGCGATAATCCTAAATACGGAAGTACTCTTGGTTACTTTAATGCATCCTATCTGAAAGTACAAACCTTAGCTCTGGGATATAACTTTACCAATATGAGTTGGATGAGAAGCTCAGGTATTAACAGACTACGGGTTTACTTCATGGTGCAGAATCCATTTGTGATGTTCTCGCCATACTATAGCCAAACAGGTATGGATCCTCAAACTAACTCCTATGGCGATCAAAATGCGGCAGTCCCATACTCACAAAGCCTGCATCGCATTTTAACTATAGGAACCAACACTCCGGAAACCCGTAACTACCTCCTCGGTATCAATTTGACATTTTAAAACATATCATCATGAGAAGTATAAATAAAAAAATTACAATAAGTTCAGCGGCAATTATTTTGCTATTGCTGATTTTTACATCTTGCTCCAAACTGTTGCAGGAAACACCGCGAAGTACTTATACACCTGGCTTTTTCAGTACATCTGCTGGTGTAACCGGTGGCATTACATCGTTATATGCAAATCTTCGTAACATATACGGGAATGCTTACTATTACAACACTGGTGAAACCGGTACCGATGAGGTAACCTATGCCCAGAGTGCAGATCAAAATTTTAAGGTCATGGACTTATCTGGCCAGGGAGACATTACTTCCCAGACCAGCCGCTCAGACGTGTTGTGGAATAACTCATTTGGCGCCATCAACACCGCAAGCGGAGTTATTCAAAACGGTTCTGCGGCGGGAGTTTCGCCTGCGCTGGTTGCCGAAGCCAGGTTCTTTCGCGCTTTCTACTATTTTCAACTGGTGCAAACATTCGGAGGGGTTCCTTTGGATTTAGGATCAGGGATATTGAAGTTCAATACCAATCCCGTGACGCTTTCTGTTCGTAATACAGTACCGGACGTATATACCAAAGCGATATTCCCTGACCTTGACAGCGCGGTAAATAATTTACCGGTAGCCCCGCGTGTAACAGGTGGTGTAACCCAAACGGTTGCACGTTTTTATTTGGCGAAAGCTTACCTGACTTACGCATGGTGGTTACTAAATCCGAATAGCATTCCAACTTATCCGGCAGCAGACAGGACCGACCCTGACGGACAAACTTCACAATATTATTTTCAACAGGCTTATAACCTTGCAACAACCGCCATCAACAATCCCGGACCTTACGGCTTGATGCCAACTTTCTATGATTTACATAATGGTGCAAACGACCGTAATGAAGAAGAACTGCTCTATGCAGATCATACCCAGTTAAATGAATTATCTAATGGTTCAAGCCTTACTTATGGCAGTGGAGGCGGACAGGATAACTTTGCCGGATGGATGATGACCTGGAATTATACAGTGCTTAGAAGTAGTACTTCCCCTTCAACCTGGACTCCCGTAAGTTCTGTTCAGCGTGCGGCAACTCAACCGCTGGGTCGTCCATGGACACGTATGGCTCCAACAATAGGGGCAATCACCAACACCTTTGCCGATAAAACGAATGATTCTCGCTACGATGGTACTTTTGTTACTACTTACCGCGGCAATTGGAATTTACAGGGCACCGGCCTTACAACTGTTCCGATGTTGTATAATGCGAACAATTTGCCTGTTCAGCCGGGCGATGCCATACTTACTTTTCTCGACCAACCGAATCCGGCTATTACTTATCCCAGTGGTTCCGGTAATAGCAATATAGGCGCAGGCACATTACCTGGAAGATCTGATTTTGTAGTAGGGCCTGATGGTATCAGCAGAGTCGTATATCCAGGGCTTTGGAAACTTGGGGTTTACCGTACCGACAATAATGGTACATTGGGACAACCCAATGCAGCCAGCACCCGCCCTTTTGTAATTGCTTATTTCTCAGAGTTCTATTTTATTGGGGCTGAAGCGGCTGTGATGGGTGCGACCACCCAACCGGGTCAGGATGCGAGGGACCTTATTAATGTCATTCGTGCACGTGCCGGTATGTGGGACTTTGATAATAATGGCAATTCTGTTAAAGTGGAAGATAATAGTGCAGCCATGACTGCAGCCACCCCTGCAACCATAACTATAGATTACCTTCTTTCCGAACGTTCACGTGAATATTTTGGAGATGGAAGGCGCTGGCTCGATTTGGTACGTACGCAGGAATGGGGAAATCTTGCCTCTTCATACCAAATTGCAAGTTCAAGTTATGGAGATCATACTCCAACAACGACAACCCGTGACATTCAACCGTATCTTTATTTGCGTCCTATTCCATTAAGCCAGATAAATAATATGCAAATGAGTGCAGCGGATCTAGCAGCATATCAAAATCCATCATATCAATAAAATCATTTTATAAATGAAACAGGTCTTAAAATAAAAAGTTTATTTTTTTCGCAATCTGGAATTCAAAATGTTTTTTTCTCATAATCAAGTAGAATCGGGGGGTGAATTTTTTCATCCTCCCTTTCTTTTTTCAAAGAATTTTTCATTTTGAACAATTCATCTTGAATAACCTGAAATAATTTAACCTCCTGGCGATCGAGACTAAACCAATATTGGTATTTAGTTTCAAAGAATGTTAGATTAACCTCAATTAGGTGAAAGTTTTATTGATGTTGGTTTCAATTTTTTTAATAGCTCAAAACAGATTGGCATATACACTTAAATTATCATGAATAGAATTTTATTAATTTTCGGAGCTGCGATTTTGTTTTTTGGATGTAAGAAGCAGGCGGCTAATGTAACCTCTCAGCCCAACCCTATACCTAAAATTGATACATCAGCTACTGCTGTTGTAATTGATGCAAATATAGCTCAACAAACCATTTACGGATTCGGTGGAGCAGATATAATTGATTGGACTGGAGACCTAACTGCTGCCCAAAGAGATACGGCTTTTTCTCCAACGAGCGGTATAGGTCTAAGCATTGTTCGTGTACGCGTTCCCGTTGATCCCTCAGAATTCGGCCAGGCCAAGGAAACGATTGACGCATGTAAGTCTTATGGAGGTTTTGCCATTGCATCAGTTTGGAGTGCGCCTGCTTCTATGAAAACCAATGATAATATCATCGGCGGAACAATTAAGCCAACTTCTTATGCTGATTTTGCCGCGCATATGAAAGCCTTTAACACAGCCTCTGGTGGATTAGCCGCTATTAGCCCGACCAACGAACCTAATATTTCAGTGACGTACGAATCAATGCAAATGACAGCTTCTCAGGTTGCAGATTTTGTTGCAGCAGAAGGCGATAGTTGCGGAGCGCCGATTATGGCCCCGGAACCTTTCAACATGGATCAAACGTTTATTAATACTTATTTAAGCAATGATTCTGCAAATTCAAAAACTACTTTCATTGCAGGACATATTTACGGCGCAACACCTAATGTTTTATCAGTTAATAAACCGGTGTGGATGACAGAGCATTATATCAATTCGACCCTCAGCGGAGACGATTGGTCGAATGCTATGAATGCTGCTAAAGAAATCAATGATTGTATGAGTGCAGGTTGGGGTGCTTATGTATGGTGGTATATCAGAAGAAGCTATGGACCAATAAGTGAAAGTGGCAATATCCAAAAATTAGGATATGTTATGGCACAATATGCAAGATATATACGTCCAGGATATACGAAGATATCATGTACGGAAAATCCTTCAACGGGCATTTATGTTACTGCCTACAAAAGTGGTTCGAAAATAATTGTTGTTGCTATTAATCAAAATTCATCTGAAATTTATCTTCCGTTCAATTTGAATGGAACATCTGTTTCGGGCTTTACAAGTTACGCCACCACAAGTTCATCAAACTTGGTGTCTGGCAATGTTTCCTTTTCGCGAAGCGATTTTGGTATTATCCTTCCAGGGATGAGCATAACAACCCTGGTATCTGATTAACATAGAATTTGAGCAATTACAAGTAATATAAAAATAAAAGAAACCTGAAAGATAAATGTTGCATTCATAAAAATGGACTGGATTCCGTTTTTTTGTTTGTTCGAATATGTGTTTTTAAGTGTGATTTTTCCTTTTCATTATTTAAGATAAACCGTCCATTGATTTGAGGAAATAAATTCAGTAGAATAATCTAATTTTAAAAACTTAATATATTTTTTCACTACCATCCGGAAGTCAAAAAAGATAAATAGCCCATATTACCTTTGAGGTGACAAAACTTCATAAATATATGGGACTATTTACACGCAATAAAAGTAACAAGAAGCCAATCATAAAACA
>DASSHD010000626.1:0-10298 GCA_035693085.1 Hanamia sp.
AAATCGTATCATTCTTTTAAACCCGAATATAAATTTTCGACCTGGATGTACCGCGTGGCGCTGAATGTGGCAATTTCATTTTACAGGAAAACAAAAACAGGAAATGTAGTAGAGTTTGTGGGTGAGCATATAGATAAGGAAGATGACAATGGCCACTCGGTTCAATTGGAAAATAATATTGCTATTCTCCATCAATATATCAATGAACTGAAAGAATTAGAAAAAGCCCTGATGATATTATATCTGGAGAAGAAAAGTTATAAAGAAATATCCGAAATACTTGGTATCACAGAAACCAACGTAGCTACAAAAATCAGCAGAATAAAAGAAACACTTAAACAAAAATTTTCAATATTAAATCAATAAAAAATGAACGAAACAGAATTAAAAGATATTTTGGATTCATATAATCACAAAATTGAAGAAGCTAAAACACTCAATTTACAATCGTGGGTTCTTAATATAAAATGTTTTGAAACTTTGCAGAAACAAAAAGCAAAATCAAAATTAAAATCACTTATCAATTTCAAAATCTTTGCTGTGGTTTTAGGCATTCTTTGGGTTTTATTTTTGGGATACTTGTTTTTTCATTCCCTTGAAATGTCAAAGATTTTTTTCCTGGTTTCCTGCGGAGCGATAATGATTTGTACCTCCATAGCCATTGTGATATACTTGTACCATATTGTTCTTCTGAGTAATATTAATAACAGTGAAAATGTTGTAAAAGCCCAGGAGTCTATAGCCCGCCTTCAATTATCTACCATAAATGTGACAAGAATTTTATTTCTTCAATCGCCGTTTTATTGTACATTTTGGTGGAGTGCCCCAATGATTGTAAACTCACCACTTGCTTTTTGGTTAATTTCTTTTCCCATTGCATTGATTTTTACCTTAGCTGCCATCTGGCTTTATAAAAATATTTCAATCAAAAACACTAATAAAAAATGGTTCAAAGTTTTATTTAATTCCCCCGAATGGAACTTACTTTTGAAAGCAAATCACTTTTTGGAAGAAATACATTCATTTAAAAAGGAAATCTGATTTTAAGAAAACTAAAAATCTTCTCTCAATTCTTGTCTCACGAATTGTTTCAAAAGAGTGTTGAGAACACACTATAAAATCTGAGGAAAATAAAAATCCTGATTATTTATTTGTTTACTGTAAAATCTTTTTCAAAAAAATCATATCACTTATTTGTCATAAAAAAATCATATCATTTCAAATAATTTCTTTCCATTTGCAGCGAAAAGATATTTTTGTTAGTCAATAGTAAGTATGCCTGTAAAATGGATAATTATTTTTTCAAATTTATTCTTTTCTGTTTTATTTACAGAAGCTCAAACATGCACTACATTAGGTCAGACACCTGAGACCGCTTTTCCTGTTTGTGGAACAACTTTATTTCAACAAAGCAGTGTGCCTGTATGCAGTTCCAATTCATTGTATGTGCCTGGTTGTTCCGGCACAGATAATGCTGATTATGCAAATAAAAATCCATTTTTTTATAAATTTACCTGTTATGCTTCCGGCACATTAGGCTTTGTGATAACGCCTAATGACCTTGGAGATGATTATGACTGGCAGCTTTACGATATAACCGGTTTGGATCCCAATGAAGTTTTTACCAATCATAATATTATAGTATCCGGCAACTGGGCCGGTGACCCGGGCACAACGGGGGCTTCATCAGGAGGGGTGGGTTTTATTCAATGCGCATCAACTTATGATGGCAACGCGCCGCGATTTGCAAAAATGCCTAACCTTATTGTCGGACATGAATATATTTTATTGGTGAGCCACTACACAGATTCACAAAGCGGTTATTCTCTTTCTTTTGGAGGTGGTACTGCAAGTATCACTGATACTACCAAACCGGCTTTAAAAGGTATCAGTTACTCTTGTGATGCAACTAAACTTTATATTAATCTGAATAAAAATATGAAATGCAGTAGCCTTACTGCTGATGGAAGTGATTTTACTATTTCATCTGGTGCGAATGTGATTTCTGCTTCCTCCTTTTGCAATGGCTTTGATATGGATTCTCTTGAATTGAATTTAAATAATCCATTGCCACCTGGAAATTATATAGTAACTATTAAAAACGGAACGGATGGTAATACCCTTATTGATAATTGTGGAAATGAGATACCTGTTGGCAATTCTTTACCATTAACTATTTTACCTTTAGCTCCCACGCCAATGGATAGTATGATTCCGTTAAAATGCGCTCCTCAATCTTTACGATTAGTTTTTAAAAAGAATATTTTGTGTAGCACGATAGCTCCTGACGGAAGTGATTTTATGATTACAGGGCCTTTTCCGGTAGTCGTAATAAGCGCTACAGGCAATTGTAGCAATGATTTTACAAAAACCATTACGGTAAATTTATCTTCACCAATTGTGAATGGTGGTAATTATCAGATAAAACTAAAACCTGGCGTTGATGGCAATACTATATTTGATGAATGTGGACAACAAACTCCCGCAGGATCTGCGATCAACTTCTCCATAAAAGATACAGTTTCTGCTCATTTTAATTTTAATGTATTTAAAGGCTGTAAAAAAGACACGGTGCAGTTTCTGCATGATGGAAGAAATGGAGTAAACCAATGGTTGTGGCAGTTGGATTATAATGGAACCAGCACATTACAAAACCCTGTTACTTATTTGGAACCATTTGGGGAAAAGACAATTATCCTGGCAGTATCAAATGGATTTTGCAGCGATACAGTTTCTGAAGTAATTAATTTAGGTAATCAGTTAAAAGCTGCATTTGAAACAAATTCTATAATATGCCCCGAAGATTCTGCTACATTTTTAAATAAAAGTACTGGTGATATTGTTTCTTACTATTGGGATTTTAAAAATGGTAACATAAGCCAGGACCAACATCCTCCTTCTCAAAAATACCCTATTACTTTGATGGAAAATAATTACCCGGTTACTCTGGTAGTTACAAATAATGTTGGTTGCACCGATACATCCGTCAATAATATAAGAGTACTAAAAAGCTGTTATATCGCGGTTCCTAATGCATTTACACCCAATGGTGACGGCCTAAACGATTATCTATATCCTCTTAATGCATTTAAAGCTGATAATCTTGAATTCAAAGTTTACAATCGTTTAGGCCAGTTGGTTTTTAAATCGAATGACTGGACGAAGAAGTGGGATGGCACTATCAATGGCGAACCGCAGGATGCCGGCGTCTATGTCTGGACTTTGCAATACATCCTTCGCGATACGCGCAAACAAATCTTTATGAAAGGATCAACTGTTTTGATCAGATAAAGGCTTGTTAAAATCCACTGTGATTCTATCATTTTTTACCTGTTGCGGATTACTGATATTGATTCCATCTTTAGACGCTTCCCTGGGAGTATGGTATGTGATTCCGAACACAAATAGGAAAGGAATAAATAATCCTATTGTTACTACTTTTAAAGAATACAAAATGCCTTTTGCAAGTTCAAGAGCTTCTCTTGTTTTGTTGCTGATTACTGTTTTCATTTTTTTGTTTTTTAATTATGATCAATGTGAATTACATCACAAAGATATAGTTAAGAAATGGTACTATGCAAAACATAGTACATTAAAATACATATTTTATATATAAGCGGCTAAATCTAAGTGCAGATGGTAATTCAGAAAAGTAGAAGGATCTTTTCCTTTCAGAGAAGATTGTTGTAGGAAGTAATAACTTAGCACTGATGCAAAAGAATATCCTTAAGCATTAATCCTTTGAATGGAATAAATTAAATAAAAAATAGCAATCTTACGCGATTGCCATCGTGTTTAGTTTGCTAAGTACAATAATATCCGTTTAGTAATTAAACAAGAATTATTCAAAAAAAACCAGGATTAAAAGATTGATTATGAAGCTTTTTTAGCCTCAACGGGTATCTGGGCGGAAGCGCCTTCAGTCTTGCCTGGAATTGAATTCGTTTCGGAAACAACTCCCTGTCTGCGCATATTTAATTTGCCATTGTACTGTGCGCCCAATTCTATTTCAAGGGTATCAGTAGAAATATCGCCATTAATAAGGCCGGTCTTTTTTATTTCCAGTTGTGACGATTTTACATTTCCCTTTATGGTGCCATATATCATTGCGGATTTGGTATGAAGATCGCCTTCAATATTACCTTTTTCGCCTAAAATTACACCATTCTCAACATGTACATTTCCGATTATTTTTCCTTCTATTCTGATTACAGATGAGCCTCTTACCTCGCCGATGAGGACAAAGCCTTCACCTATAATTGTTGAGATTTCATTCTGGCTGATTTCTAAGGATTGCTGCTGGTTTTTGTTTTTCTTGAACATAATTAATTGAGTGTTAAAAAGGATTGTGGATTAATTTTTTCTCCGTAACGATGAATTTCATAATGCAAATGAGGCCCGGTGGAACGTCCGGTGGAACCTACTCTGCCTATTTGTTCGCCAATATTTATTTGTTGGCCTACTTTCACAAGAATTTTTGATAAATGTCCATAGAGTGTTTCGAAGCCGTTGGCGTGTTTGAGCATGATGCAATTTCCAAAACCACCACGAAGTCCGGCAAATTCTACTGTGCCTTTGGCCATAGCCTTTACCGGCGAACCATAAGGCGCCGCTATATCAAGCCCCTTGTGTACTTCCACATTTTCACCGCCAAATGGGTTTTCACGATGTCCGAATGTAGAAGTAATTCTTCCGTGATAAGGCATTCCTAAAGGAATATATGCAAGGTTGTAGGCTATTTTATTCAAATATTTAGCATAGAAATCGCTTATTTCACTTGTTGAGATGATGCCATCATCCGGTTCTCCGCCTTCCGGCCCTTTAATAGTAGGTTTAATACCCCTTGCTTTTAAATACCCATTTATTGTAGAAAGCTCCTTGTCAATAGTTGAAAATTTTTCCCGTACTGCGTTTGTATCAACTTGTTCAATTGCAGTATGTAAGGTTTCAACTTTTTTAATAAGAACTACCTGCTTTTGTTGCTGCTGAATAGAACGAGAACTTAAGTAAATTATAGTTCCAATTAAAGCGAAAAAGATTAAGGAAATTCCTGCGAGGTATTTTTTCCAGTTCAGTATTAAGCCACTCGAAATTTTCATTGGCTTTATACCCTGGGCGTCTTTATTTACAAAGAGGACTGTGGTCTTTTCTTTTTTGGTTTTCATTATTGCCAGTTAACTTTAAGAGATATTGGATTTATTGTAACCTGGGATAACTAATTTGGATTCACAAGTTAAAACATAAACGTCATATTTTAAAGGGAAATTGTATTTGAAAAGTATTTTTTAAAAAATTTATTTACTATTACGTTGGTTGGATGTAAAAACTCACATCATTTGCGTGAATCTACTTATAGAATTCAGTAATAATACGGTTTGTAAAAAATGTTGATTGAATTTATCAACATAAAGTTTATGTTTTAATTCTCTTTTTTTCAAAGTATTTAACGGTAAAGGTTACACTGAAATTGCAGATTAATTTACAATAAATTATCACTGTATATAAAAGTATAATTTTAAGTTAGCTGAATTAAAAAAAACTTCCGAAGAGTTTCATACTTTTCGGAAGTTTTTCTTTTGAAACAAATCCAATATTTAAAAAGATGCTTTCTCCGGTTTAAAATTATTTACTTCATCCATGCTTAATCCCAATGCTTTTGCTACACCTTCACCGTAAGCCGGATCAGCTTTGTAGCAATTGCGGATATGACGTATTTGTATAAATTTCTGTGCCTGACCTACTTCTGCGGCAGTATTATTGAAAAGTAATTGCTTTTGTTTTTCGTTCATTAATCGAAAAAGATCACCGGGTTGTGAATAATAATCTTCGTCGTCGGGCCGATGGTCCCAGGCTCCCGCATCGCCATGAAGAGCCAATGGAGGCTCTTTAAATTCGGGTTGTTCATTCCACTCATTAAAACTGTTGGGTTCATAATGTTTTGCAGCGCCATAATTGCCATCTACACGCATAGCGCCATCACGGTGAAATGCATGATAGGGACATTTAGGAGCGTTCACCGGTATCTGTGAGTTATTTACTCCAAGCCTGTAACGCTGTGCATCACCATAAGAGAATAATCTACCCTGCAACATCCTGTCGGGAGAAAATCCGATTCCCGGAACAATATTAGCAGGATTAAATGCTGCCTGTTCTACATCGGCAAAATAATTTTCAGGATTACGATTCAGTTCAAATTCACCAACGGGAATTAAAGGATAATCAGCGTGTTTCCATACTTTAGTAAGATCAAAAGGATTTTGTGGATGTTTATCGGCTTGTTCTTCTGTCATTACCTGGATAAACATTTTCCATTTGGGAAAATTTCCTTTTTCAATGCTCTCGTATAAATCCCTTTGATGAGATTCCCGGTCCCTGCCTATTAATTCTCTTGCTTCTTCGTTGGTTAGAGTTTCAATTCCTTGTTGGGTTTTAAAAACAAACTTTACCCAATGCCTCACGTTATCCTTATTGATAAGGCTGAAAGTGTGGCTTCCGTAAGCATTTTGATGACGTAAAGTACGCGGAATACCCCTGTCGCTCATTAATATAGTTACCTGGTGCAATGCTTCGGGCAATAATGTCCAGAAATCCCAATTGTTGTCAGCATTTCTCATGTTGGTTTTCGGGTCTCTTTTTACGGCATGATTGAGGTCAGGGAATTTCATAGGGTCGCGAAAGAAAAAAACGGGCGTATTGTTGCCTACCAGATCCCAGTTGCCTTGTTTCGTATAAAATTTCATGGCAAATCCGCGGATATCTCTTTCTGCATCGGCTGCTCCCCGCTCTCCGGCCACAGTTGAGATGCGCACAAACATGTCGGTTTTTTTTCCAGGTTCAGAAAAAATATCAGCCATAGTATATTTTGTGATATCATGAGTAACGGTAAATGTGCCAAAAGCCCCTGATCCTTTTGCATGCATTCGTCGTTCGGGAATTACTTCGCGATCAAAGTGTGCCATTTTTTCTAAAAACCAAAAGTCCTGTAATAAGGCGGGACCACGCACTCCTGCTGTTTGTATGTTCTGATTGTCCGGTACAGGAGTACCTGTTGCGGTAGTAAGTTTGTTGATTTTATCTTTTTCTTCTTTCATAAAAATAATTTTAGAGATGAATGAATATTAAATTTTTTTGATCTGCATCAAATGTAACCCTTATTATTCTTCGATGTTACTGATACTATCTATATTCGTATAGATTTTGTCTATTAATATTTTAACATCTATCAGCCTATGCTCATGGCTCAATTAAGGTAATTAATTAAAAAAATCAACACTTATGAATATACAACAATTAGAGTACATCATTGCAGTAGATGACTGCCGCCATTTTGTAAAAGCTTCAGAAGAATGTTTTGTAACACAGGCCACTCTCAGCATGATGATAAAGAAATTGGAAGATGAGTTGCAAATAAAAATTTTCGACAGAAGCCGTAAACCGGTTGTGCCTACTGAAACAGGTAATAAGATCATCGCCCAGGCAAAAATAATTTTACAGGAAAGTAAGAGGCTCCGCGAAATAGTACAGGAAGAACAGGGAGAACTGAATGGAGAATTAAGAGTAGGAATTATCCCAACACTTGCACCATATTTATTGCCATTATTTATAAATTCATTTTTAAAAAAATATCCATTAGTGAGGCTCAGGATCAGTGAACTTACTACAGATGTAATCGTACATAAACTGGAAAAACATGATTTGGATGCTGGCTTGCTTTCAACGCCCCTCAATCTTTCAACCATAACGGAAGAAGCTCTTTTTTATGAACCTTTTGTAGTGTATGCCGCATCGGAGGAAAAAATATTAAAGAAAAAATATGTGCTTCCCAATGATATTGATGTAAACCGGTTATGCTTACTCGAAGAAGGCCATTGTTTAAGATCTCAGGCTTTTAATTTATGCGAATTGAAAAATAAAGAAAAGGAGTTACATCAGCTTGATTTCGCAACAGGAAGTATTGAAACTTTAAAAAAGATTGTAGAAGCAAATGAAGGAATTACTATTCTACCAATGCTTGCTCTAAGAGATATGAGTTCGAAACAGAAAAAAAACATTCGTTATTTTAAAGATCCGGCGCCTGTTCGTGAGATAGGATTAGTTACCTATCGTTATTTTGTAAAGGAGCAATTATTGAAAAAGTTTAAAGAAGAGATATTGAGCTATATCCCCCCTGAAATGAAATCCATTGTTAAAAAGAGTATTGTAAATATTTGAGCAGGCTTTATCAATCTTTGAGAGAAATACAAATTGTATGAATAAACGAAAATAATTTTAGGAATTGAACATCCACAATTTGTAAATTATAACTAAGTGAGTAAATGAAAAATTTGTAATATTTGTTTTGTACTGTGTGCCAAAAGAATTATTTAAGAATCATTACAGGCAGGATAGTATTGCGGTAAAGCCCTTCTGAAATACTTTTATGCGTTAACGAATACAGGAAACTATATTGTCCCGGCAATGCTATCATCAGTTGAACTTCATTTATTTTTTCGAAATTCAGGATTCCGTTAATCACATCTTTACCTGTAACATAATATATTTCATGTTTGAAATTTTTTAAGTATTTGTGTAAGTTATTTTCTTCTCTTCTGAATTTTTCGTTGTTTCTGATTTGACCCCCTTTTTCATTTATGTTGAGAACGAAGAGCCTTACATCACGCCAGCGAGGTGAGGAGTGTAAACTGTTTATTTTATTCAGATTATCAATCGCATTGAAATCGCAGGGTACCAGCGCCTCTTTTACAGTTTGATATTTATAATTTGCCGGTACTATTAAAACTCTTACAGGACTTATTTTGGCAATGTTTATTAAGTTACCCGATACGAATGCTGCATTTGAATTATTAATGTTATCGTTGCCTAATAAAATCATTTCCGGCTGTTCTGATTTTACAATCTGAATAATACTTCTCACAAGAGGCAATTCGCTGACAGACGATTGTACCATAATTCCGCTACCCGTTTCTGATTTAAGATTTTTACAAATAATATTGAGCTGGTCTTTTTCCTTTTCTCTGAATCTGTTAAGGTAGCCTTGATCTACATTGGCAAATTCTCCGGCCATAATTACGTTTTCATACATGGAAGTATAAAATGATTTTAACAGGATAATCCGTTCATATAAATACTTTTTACTCCATTCGGAAGCAAATTTTACCGCATTTTCTGATGCGGGAGTAAAATCAACAGGTATCAATAATGTTTTCATAATCAAAAAAATTATTGGTTAAAATAAAATTGTAATTTATAAAGGGACAGTAGGAACATACTAAAGTTCATCATTTTTCTCATAAAGGTAAATGAAGTGCAAAAGTAAAAAAAGGAGAATCCGGAAGCTATGAGTTGATTTGTGCCGGATTTAAATGCATTTACCTGATTTTTTTTACAGGCTGATGCATCATTAGTCCTTCAATAATTTTTCCTATTTGTGTGGGTGTTTGTTTAAAAGTCAGATACTTGAATTTATCACCACTAATGATGCTGTCTTTTCCATCAGAAAGAATGGTCAGGTTTAATCTACGAAACCCAAACCAGGGCTTAGTACCGCGCACTGCAACCAATACAGCAGTTTCGTCCCAACTATTTCTGCCAATTGTATTATGATCTTTTGCGAGGGCAATGGCAAAAGCATCTTTCACCGGGCTGTTTTGTATTGTATCATTGTGAATAAGTGATATGCCGGTTAATATTTTTTCACCTATTTCAAAGCCGCTTAAAGTAACAGGAGTAGGCCATTCTTCAAATACTTTTTTTGAAGCGGCAGCATCAGTAGCAACGTTAAATTCATATCCACTGTTTCCGTTTTTTAGAGAGCCGGCCATTGATACTAACTGCTTTACTTTTTTTGCAACTAAAGTTTTTCCATCAAGCGGGGAATAAGCATCTCCTTTTGAATCTAAAAGACCTGCAAGATTTGTAAAAAATCCAATTGTTACAATGGTTACACTATTATTTGGCTGAGAAGCAAGAATTTTTCGGTAGAGTTTTACGGCATCCATGGCATCATCGTTAGATCGTAATGAATGAGGATATTTTTTTATGATAGCCTGCGCCCATTTCTGCTGGCATTCTTTATTTGGAAATTCTTTTTTTGTAACGCCTATCGGAATATCCGGACGATTGAAATAAGTATTCAAAACGCTTATTGTCGGACCTGTCGTTTCAAAAGCATTAGAAGAAATAGTAGCAAGAATGTTAGCTTCTCCTTCGTCAGCAAAAGCATGCAATAATGCCATTGCACCTACATCATCATAGTCGGGCGCAATATCCGTATCTAAAATAATATTTACGGGTGGATG
>DASSHD010000627.1:0-2147 GCA_035693085.1 Hanamia sp.
CTGTAACAGCTTTTTTAATTCTGTATTTTCCTTACGGAGTTGCTCATTCTCCGTTATAAGCAATAATATTTGTTCTTCAACTTTCAATATGCAAATAAACTAAATTTGTGAATAACTTTTTTAACCTGAATAGTTACAAAAAAATAATTTAAAAATAGACTATTAACGTGCCCTCAGAAGTGTCAACGTTGGCAGGGAATGAAGAAAATTTAAGTTTAATAACATTCAACTCTAAATAGGAATATCAATTAAAAGTTAGTTTACTATAATTTTCCTCAACTATATGGATACGTCTTCAACTACCAAATAGAAATATTAATTAAAAGTTTTTACTGTCTAAAGGATTCCACAGGAGTAAATTTGTTTCAACTACGAACTGAGCACTTAATCATCCAACTTCAATACTGCCAAAAATGCTTCCTGTGGCACTTCTACATTTCCTATCTGCTTCATTCTTTTTTTACCTTCCTTTTGTTTCTCTAATAATTTTCTTTTACGGCTAATGTCACCACCATAACATTTAGCTGTTACATCTTTTCTTATGGCGCTTATGTTTTCGCGCGAAATTATTTTCGCTCCTATAGCAGCCTGTATGGCAATCTGAAATTGCTGACGAGGCACCAGTTCTTTTAATTTCTCACAAAGTTTCCTCCCAAATTCCTGTGAGCGGCTTCGATGAATCAATGAACTCAACGCATCTACTTTATCGCCATTTAATAGAATATCCATTTTCACTATATCACTTTCCCTGTAGCCGATGGGATGATAATCGAATGATGCATATCCGCGTGTAACGCTTTTCAGCCTGTCGTAAAAATCAAAAACTATTTCAGTCAATGGCATTTCAAAACTAAGTTCCACGCGGGTCGGCGTTAAATATCCCTGGTTGGTAAGATTACCCCGTTTACCGATACAAAGCGTCATTATATTTCCAATATATTCCGGTTTTGTAATGATCTGTGCTTTTATATAAGGTTCTTCAATCTTCTCTATCCTGCTCGGGTCGGGCATTTGAGAAGGATTGTTTACAGTTATTTTTTCACCTTTGGTAGTATAGGCAAAAAAACTTACGTTAGGAACTGTAGTGATTACCGTCTGATTAAATTCCCTTTCCAACCTTTCCTGGATAATTTCCATGTGTAGCATCCCCAGAAACCCGCAACGGAATCCAAAGCCTAAAGCCTGTGAAGTTTCTAATTCAAATGTGAGTGAAGCATCATTGAGTTGTAATTTTTCCATGCAATCACGCAACTCCTCAAATTCATCCGTATTCACCGGAAATATTCCGGCAAAAACCATCGGTTTCACTTCTTCAAAACCTTTTATAGATTCTTTGCAAGGGTTTGCAGTGGTGGTAATTGTGTCGCCTACTTTTACTTCTTTTGCATTTTTTATTCCTGTTATTACATAACCCACATCTCCGGCTTTCACTTCGTTTTTGGACATCATTCCTATTTTCAAAATACCAACCTCGTCTGCTGTATATTCTTTTCCTGTATTGGAAAATTTGATTTTATCATTCTTTTTCAATACGCCATTAAATATTCTATAATAAACAATAATGCCTCTGAAACTATTAAAAACACTGTCGAATATCAAAGCCTGCAACGGTGCGTTTTCATCGCCGGTTGGTGGAGGAATACGTTTGATGATAGCCGAAAGTATCGCTTCAATTCCAACACCTGTTTTAGCGCTGGCATGTAAAATATCTTCCTGCTTACATCCTATCAATTCTATTATCTGATCTTCCACTTCGCCAATCATGGCTCCATCCATATCTATTTTATTCAGAACCGGAATGATCTCAAGGTCATTATCAATAGCAAGATATAAATTAGAAATCGTTTGTGCCTGTATGCCTTGCGTAGCGTCCACCAAAAGCAATGCACCTTCGCATGCAGCCAATGCACGGCTCACTTCATAGCTAAAATCCACATGACCAGGTGTGTCAATTAAATTCAAAATATAATCTACTCCTTCAAATTTGTAATTAATTTGTATGGCATGGCTTTTTATAGTTATTCCTTTTTCACGTTCCAGGTCCATATTATCCAGTACCTGGGCCTGCATTTCCCGATCATTAACCGTATGAGTAAATTCCAGTAAACGATCAGCGAGGGTACTTTTACCGTGATCTATATGCGCAA
>DASSHD010000628.1:0-2774 GCA_035693085.1 Hanamia sp.
TATTTAATTAAGACCTCACAGGTTTTAGAAACCTGTGAGGTCTTAAAGAAGCAGTAATATTCTATTTCAACAACTCTTTCAGTTTCTCAGTTAATTTGCCTCCAAAAACATTCTTGGCCACAATCACTCCATTTTTATCAACCAAAACATTAGAGGGAATTGCCTTAATTCCATATTGATCTGATGTGGTATTTTTCCAACCTTGTAAATCGGACACCTGGTTCCATGTAAGATGGTCATCCGCAATCGCTTTCTCCCAGCGATCTTTTTTTGTATCATAAGAAACTCCAAAAACTGTAAATCCTTTCTCTTTAAATTGATTGTAAGCTGCTACCACATTAGGATTTTCCCGGCGACACGGCCCGCACCAGCTAGCCCAAAAATCTATTAAAACATATTTCCCTTTTAAAGAAGATAAACTAAGTTGCGAACTGTCAGGAGTATATTGAGTAATATCGGGAGCTGGTTTTCCAATGGCCACTTTCTTATAAGTATCAATCATTTTTTTTATCTCTTCACCCTTCGAAGAATTTTTAATTTCACTGCCCAGTTCGTTATACAATGGCTCCACATCACTCGCTTCGGCATAATAACTATAATTTTCTACTATTGCCATTGCAGCCCGCATGGAGTTCGGATAATCTTTTACAAAAGCTGCTACCACCTTTCTTTTTGCGGCTAAGATATCATTATCCACTTCATCAAGGCTATCCATTACTTTTGTGTTTTTATCTTTATACGCCTGCTCATACATTTTACTATCGGCACTTTCCCATTGAGTAATGGTTTTCATCCTTTCCTTCAATAATTTATCATCAGCATTTATTGCAGAACCTTTTACATTTAATAAGCGTAAAGAATCGCCTCTGCCTGAAATTTCCATTGTAACAGGCTCTATATAAAAAGTAAAATAATCATTATGCCTTTCAGGCATAGTAAGCGAAGCGAAAAACGGTGAAGAAACAAATCCGTTAAATTGAAATTTACCATTATTGATAACTGCAGAATCCCTAAAAGTCTCGCCTTGTTTATAAACACTTAAATAAATAGTTCCACTTTTTATTTTTTCCAGATTGCCATTGATTACATAAGCTGAATCTTGCGCTATTGATGAATAATTAAACAATAAAATAACCGCAAGAATAGAAAGAAACCGTTTCATAAATATGTTTTGCTTCAAAGATATGTTTTTTGAGAAAAAGGAATTTGCCGGTTAAATAAAGAAATTATCACATACTCATTTGATGAGGCCTTTTCAGTTTATTTTTACAACCAAAACTTTATTCACATTCATGAAAAAATTTGAAAAATATATCAATATTATCCAAAATGATTTCCCCACTTTCAATATTTCGTCTATCAACAAAATTGGCGAAGGCGATAACAGCAAAGCATTTGTCATTAATGAAAATCATATTTTCAGATTCCCAAAAAGAAAAGAAGTAAAACAACAAATTCAGAGAGAAATAGCTGTATTGCCAAAAATTAAATCGCTGCTGAATTTTCAGATTCCTCAATTTGAATTTATATCTCCAGATATAAATTTCGTGGGATACAAAATAATTCCCGGCATACCTTTCTCTCTCGAAATTTATAATTCATTAAATAAAAAACAACAGGTATTCATTCAGCGAACATTAGGAAATTTTCTTTTTCAATTACATCATATTGATTTATCAATATTCAGCAATTGCTCTCTTGAAATAATGGATCCCAGCGAAGAATATTCAGATAATTTTGATAAAGCACAAAAATTTATTTACCCGCATATTTCAAAAAATAAACAAATAACAATTACACAATTATTTATGGAATACCTGAACAATCCCGAAAACTTTAATTACATACCGGCACTCATTCATAATGACTTTAGCAAAGACCATATTTTATTTGATATAGTAAACAAACCTTACCTACCGGCAGGCAGGCAAATAACCGGAATTATTGATTTTGGCGATATCGCGATAGGTGATCCGGATTACGATTTAATGTATTTAATGGATGAGTTTGGAGACAGATTCCTGAAAGAAATTTTCAAAATTTACAAACCCAAAAATGAAAAAGAATTAATGAAGAAATTATATTTTTTCACGCTTGCCAATAAAATTCAAATCATACTTGAATACAGAAATGATAAAGATTCCGCGGATTTTAAAAATGCGTATAAAGAATTAGAAATATGGTTTAAAAGATTTGATATTAAAAAAATAACCATTTAGTTCTAATACAATTTTATCTATTTCATTGCAAAAAAATACATTTCAACACAAAACAAAAAACTATTTCTATTTTTAAAGGCTTTAAGAATAATTCAAAATTTTATTATGAAAATAAGACCGTTTATTTTTTCCGCTTTAATAATATTTGCATTTCATTTTCCAGAAAATGTGCATGCCCAAAATACCCCTGTAAAGCAGGTACAACTCTCGCAATTCGATTTGCAATCTTCTTCCATTATTCCGCAATCCGGGGAAATACTTTCCAAAACTTCTTACAGTTCAAATGTGTATTGGTTCCCTGTAAAAGTTCCTTCCACAGTTCTTACTGGTTTGGTGGCCAATAAAGTGTATCCTGACCCATACATAGGAATGAATAATATGTTGATACCTGATGCGTCTGATTCATTTAATCATCAATACAATCTTGAGCAGTACAGTTATCTTCCCAATGACCCTAATCCCTGGAAAAAACCATATTGGTATCGTATCGGTTTTACTGTTCCAAAAACAGATAAGGGAAAACATTTTCAGCTTATTTTTAAAGGAATTAATTAC
>DASSHD010000629.1:0-6149 GCA_035693085.1 Hanamia sp.
TTACCTGCATTCGCTTTATACATTTATTGACCTGGCCGGTACTTTTGCATTTGCTATAAGTGGTGCTGTGGCTGCGAAAGACAAAGGCCTGGATGTATTTGGAATTTTGGTAGTTGCGTTTACTGTTGCCTGTGGTGGCGGTATCATCAGGGATGTTTGTATCGGCGCAATTCCCCCTGCAGGATTATCAGACTGGCGTTACCTCGCTGTTGCCATGATTGCAGCCATCATCACGATGAGTTTGAATTCTCTCTCGGATTGGTTAAATAAGCCTGTGCTGTTGTTTGATGCGTTAGGCTTATCGCTCTTTGCTGTATCAGGCGCACAGAAAGCACTGGAATATGGCCATAACAATGAAGTAGCTGTGTTGCTGGGAATGATTACTGCTGTTGGCGGCGGCGTGATGCGCGATATTTTGCTGAACCGTATTCCGCTGATTTTGGAAAAAGAGATTTATGCATCGGCGGCATTGTTAGGTGCAGGCGTAGTGGTGTTGGGAAATTATTTTAAATGGTATAATGACTGGGTATTCCTCGTCGGATTTTTGCTTTGTTTTATTCTGCGTGTACTGGCGCTTTATTTTCATTGGGAACTACCTGCATTTCGGAAAAAAATAATTAAATAAAAGAATATTGCTGATTAACATAGGTGCCCGAATATGTGAGCACACGGTGATATAATTCAGAGTGATACTACGCCATGATGGTTTTCTCCCCGGTTTGTGTCTTCACGAAACGGAACACTGAATTCACTTTCCCCGGTTCGTGTCTTCACGAAACGGAACACCGGGATCATTCCACTTTCCCCGGTTCGTGTCTTCACGAAACGGAACACCGGGATCATTCCTCTTCCCCGTCTTCCTTTGTTTCAATTGCATTTACATTCTTTATCGTCTGGTAAGTTTCATCTACTTTTTCTATCTTCTCCCCGGTTTGTGTCTTCACGAAACGGAACACTGAATTACACTTTCCCCGGTTCGTGTCTTCACGAATCGGAACACCGGGATCATTCCTCTTCCCCGTCTTCCTTTGTTTCAATGGCATTTACATTCTTTATCGTCTGGTAAGTTTCATCTACTTTTTCTATCAGCTTTACCAGCAATTGTATATTGGTATCCGAACAGTTTTTAAAAAGTTCAAAATCAAAATTATGTGTTTCTCCTATCGGTACTGGATCGTTCCATTCATTCAGTTCTCCGGTCATTGCTATCGGAATCAGTGAATCATATATTCTTCCGTTTATTTCAAAAAGATTTTTTAAAGCGTCTTCCAGGCTTTCCCTGTAATGTTCTGATTGCATAAATTTTTACTTTAGAATATTCCAGGAGATACAATTAAGAATACCGTTCCTTGAGCGTCCTTGTGATATTTTATAAATCACAATCCTGATATAATTAAGGCTTACTAACAGTTAAGCATATACGCAAGCTTTATACTCTTTTATTTATGTTTCTTTTCAGTTAGAACACAAGCGGACGGTTGCGATAAGTCTCTGCTGGATGAAGGATATGCTTGCGACAACAAGGGGTTATTAAAATAGTTTTCACAAAACGACAACCTCGCGCGATAGTGGGGTATACTATTTGGTAAACAACTTTTGTGTTCAAGGAAAAATATGCTATTCAATTTTATGAACCAATCGCCTTTAGTGAATAAATGGTTTAATTATTTTTAAAGTTTCGTCAATTTTATTTTGGCCCATATTTTGGTTGCCAAAAAAGGGCGTAATTATAACTCTTTCTTTTTCAAATAAAACCAACTCTGCGTTCATCAACGGCTTTCCCGTTCCAAGATGAAAAGCCTTTTTGAAATCGTCAATATTTCCTATCCCAAAGCATATTGTAAATTCAGGTGCATGCTGTTTCCAAAATTCAAATAATATAGGAAATCTTTTCTTCTTAACTATATCCAGATATTCCGGTTTGTTTTTGAATCCAAACATTTTTTCGTAATCCACAAAAGATGTTTTTAGGTTTTTTTCGCCAAGAGGGTAAAGGTTCATTTGGAATTCGTTTCCATTCTTAGTTAGTAAACTTTCCCTCCTGTAAGTTCTCCAATCAGTTGTAGGAAAAAGCCCTGTTATTATCTTGGCCATTATACTATAAATTTGGGTATAGTGATTGCCATTGCTTTTTGCATCCTCTTCGATTGATCCTGCTTTAAACGGAAAATATCCTTTAGCATACTCTTTAAGTATTTCTTCATAATTATTTTTAAAGTCAGCAGCTTCTTCAAGACCTACAAACCAAATTTTTCCATTAGGAATTCCGAATCCTTTAAAATCGTTTAGTATTTCAAAATCATTGTTCATTTTATTTTGATTTAGGTTTTTAATTAGCAGTTCTATCCAGATTAGTCAATTTCGTTTTATTCTATGTTCATTAAGTTTCAAGAATTTCTTTATAGGAATCGAATTCTACACTTCAATTATTTCTTTCAAACGCCGCGAAATTTCTTTCCAGTTTGAATTTAAATTTACCGTTCTTATTTGAATATCATGACTACGATATTTGAAGTTTAAATTATAATCGGTTTCAATGGTAGGATAAAGGAGAATGCCTTTTGCATTTTGAGTTTTGAAACTGTCGCTTTGTTGATTTAATAAATAGCTGAACAATTGATAAAGGTTGGCAGACTTTATTCTCTCCTTGTTATAATTTATAGTCATTGCCTCACGGTAAAACTTTGCATCAATGATTATTTTTTCTTCATCATTCTCTAAGGTTATATCGGTCTCCATTTGTGGCAAATATTGATAGCTTTCTTCATCTGTGTTGTCAAACTGCCACTTTATGGTTTCTTTCTTTACGGTCTTGTATTTTTGTTGTTCTATTTTATAAAAGTTTCTTATGAAGCCTTCAAAGAGCTGGTTCATTTTATTGTCGTCTCTCGTAAAGTCCGAAAACTTGTATTTCCCAGGTTCTTCCGACGGAAGTGTGCTTTCATAAATGATCTGGCAAACATTCATTACGAAACCATAGAAACGGTTATTCCTGTTAATTCTGACTTGCTTAAAAAGTGAATTTGTTATTTCAATTTGGTCTATTCCCAATAACATTCTTTGCAGAGAAACTAATTCATTCTTTAATTGCCTGTCAAGACCTTTAGTTCTTGTAAGCCTGTAAATAGTTGAAACTAAAATTCTGTTTGAAATGATATTAGCCGAAAAGTCATCAAAGGAGCAAATTGTTCTTTGTTTATAAAGCAAATTACTTTTTAATGTTTCACTGATTTGAATTTTACCTTTTATGCCAGCGAGTTCTTCGGTGTGGTCAATGTAGCTTTTGTCAATGCCTCTTTTTAATAGCATCCTCGTTGCGTTAATCAAAACCTTGGCAAACAGGTCAAGTAATTCCGTTTTATCATCTATTGAAACATTTACTCGCTCTTTCTCATCAAGCTTGTTCCAGGCATAGCAGAGTAAGTAATAAATATTTTCAATAGGGATTTGCATCTGTTATCTTGAAAGTTGTTTCAATATTTCTGTAACCTTTGCTGAATTATCAAACCAAATTTCTTCCAGTAATGGTTTTAATTCAAAATTTAAAATCTCACTCCACCATTTGTTTTCATCTTCATTGGCATTGTAGGTACAGAAATAACTGTGTCCAATTTGGAACCCTTCCCCAAGATTGATGTCCTCTTTTATTTTGTCGTTCACTTTCGTAACTGATGAGCAAATGTGTTCTACCATAGGAGTTGACAAGCCCTTAGATGAAAGGAAAGAGTGGAAATTTTTGCCATAGTCAGGTTGCAGCGTAACAAAAGCAAATCTTCTTCTTAAGGCATAATCTACTATTGCCAATGAACGGTCTGCGGTATTCATCGTGCCTATGATATATAAGTTTCCCGGAACATAAAAACGGTCTTCTTCATCCTCTGAATAAGTTAGTTTTAGAGCAAACTTTTCGGCTCTCTTGTCTGCCTCAATAAGCATCATCAATTCACCGAATATTTTACTTAGGTTTCCCCTGTTTATTTCATCAATGATGAAAAAGAAAGGCCTGTCCGGATGTGCCAATGCCCTTTGACAGAATGAATAAAAAATTCCATCTTTTAAATCAAAGCTTCCTTTTTGAGTGGGCCTTAATCCCTGGATGAAATCTTCATAATTGAATGATTGGTGAAACTGTACCATTTCAATATTGGCATCATTCACTTCATGCATTAATTCGTACGCTAATTTCCGGGCAATAAAAGTTTTGCCAACTCCGGGTGGACCTTGCAAAATAATATTCTTTTTACGGCTGAGTAAAGTCACCACTTGTAAAAAAGCCTGCTCACTGATAAAGGGTTTATCGGTATCTTCTGTGAACTTGTATTTCCTTATGTTACGGTTTGAAAGTAGCTTTTCGGTAATAATGTTTTTATTGTCAATTATTTCCCTGATAATATCATATTCATCTTCAGTAAGGCTAAATAAACTTCCCTGGTTGTTTATAAATACTTCGCATTTCTGTAAGGCGGGATTATTCTTTAAATCGTTCCAGGAAACAGGTATTTCCAATTTTTCAATTAACTCAAATTCTATTTCCTCACCGTTTTCTGAATTATAGATTCCTTTGGTTACTTCATAAATTGCTTTTATCTGCTTCGTTGGCGTACTTTCATAACCAATAATTAAATCGCCGGGTTTGGCTGCTTCAAAATATTTGTAAATTCTTCTTTTGTTTCCCTTCTCATTATGTGTAGTGTAGGTTTGTCGTTGGCCTTCGTTATGATTACTAATACTCCAAATTTTAGGATTTGCATTAAGCCACCAAAAATTTATTGGTTCTGTCTCTTCGTTATTCTCTTCCAATTCTTCTTCAGATTCCGCTTCGGGTTCTGCAACAATTGTTGAACCGGGCCTTTCATAAGAAAAATTTAAATTGTTTTCAGTAAATACTTTAGCCAGTTCAGGATATAACCTTACATATTCATTTAAAATAAACTCATATACAATTGTGGGGCTAAAAGTGTCCGGACGAAAAAGATTCTTATATTTTTTTAGTGTGTTAGACTTGTATTGATAAATCTTGTTGGTAATCCATTTGACTTTTCTCCGGTGATTGAAACTATCTCCAACGTTTTCAAAATAATAATTGCCTTCAATGATACCGATGCCTAAGCATGTATTAACACCTTTGGTTGCAAAAACTACATCACCGATATTGGCCGTTTTAAAAAGCCAAAGATTCAATGTCTTATTTGATTGATCATTATCTTCCAAACCTATCGCTTGGTTCATTGCTTCTTTCGATGGAAACTTGTTTAAGTCATCGAAATCAAAATCAATAGCAATAATATTATCCTTGTGAAACCTTTCCCATTCGGAAGCCTGACTACCGGGTGCGAACTTAAAATAGTTCCTGCTTTCACTATTAAGTTTAATGATTTCAGGTTTTATTTTTTGCAAAATAGTTACCGCTTCACTGTAATTTTCAACTGGCTTTAAATTTTTTGGCTTAGGATCCTTTATTGACCAGCCGGCCATTTGGCCAGCCTCTGGCTTTGCATCGAAGCGAACAAAGAATTGATAACTGTCTTTGTGAGAATTCTTAATTACAGGAAATAAAGCTAGCCAACACCAAGTACTTCCGAAATTAGACGCGCCTTGAAAATCAACTTTATGAAACGTATAATCTCTTAAATCCAATTTATTTAAAAGATCGCTGGCAATTTGGTCCAGGTAAATTAATACGGTCTCTTTAGTCGAGCTTCTATAAAAAAAAGTATGAAAGATGCTCCAGGGTTTTTGCCAGTTCGCAAATAAATCTCTTTTAAATAATTTATACTCCTGAATTTGCTTTAGGAACGCCTCGTTATAATGATTGAAATAGTTAAGATCTTTTTCACGGATTTTATCTTTGATCTCATTTACAAGCTTTTCGTTTACAGTGTCGCCCTGCAAAAGTCTTCGTGCTATCTCAGCTCTTAATAAATTTACCGGTTGAAATTTACGTTCGGGATCTCCGTATTCTTTAAAAATATCTTCTATTGCAGGTTTGGGTAAATTATTTATTGCGTCATACAGAGTGTTTTGCTTTTCAGCATATCCGGTATATAGTTTTGCTAAGTCAATTATATATTGAAATTGTGTTTGCATATTTTATAAAATGTTTGATTTGATTTATCGGCTACCCTTAGTTTTACCCTTCTTTGGCCTTT
>DASSHD010000630.1:0-3261 GCA_035693085.1 Hanamia sp.
TAACGTACACACAAAAAAGGAAAACTGGAAAATACAAAACAGCCTCAAAGGCTGACAGGCGATGCATTGCCTAAACTTTGAAAGAGTATTCAAACTGAATAAATATATTTACTAACTGAATTGCTGCAAAATAGTCATAAAAAAATACCTGTTTGAGTAGATTCTACTACCTGGAATTGTAATATTTTTATCTCGTTGTTTAGATTAAAAGTTAATTGACATGATTTACAGCGGGGAGGAATGCCTGTCACATCATTTCCGGTTTTACTACGATAGAACTATAGTAGATTTTAAATAATACCGGTGTTAGCGGCGGACAAAATTGCTTCTGATATACTACTTGCTTTAAGCTTTTTGAAGAGATTTTTCTTGTGGAATTTAATTGTGTCAACAGACAAAAAAAGTTCTTTTGCAATTCTCTCTACAGTGAGTCCACGGCTTGACAACATCAAAATTTCTTTTTCCCGATTGTTGAGCCTGACTACTTTTTGTTCATTCCATTTTTTTAAAGAAATATCATATTCGAAAACCTTTTCTTCTTTTGTATTTTTGATGACAATATTTCCAGGATTATTATTTGAAGATAGGGAGACAAGACATAAAGCAATCCAGATATTCCCGTTTGGATCCAAAATTAGTGGGGCAAGTTTATGATTAATTAGCATTAAATGTCCGTTAGGTCGCCTTAAACGAAAATCGTAAGATATAGAATAATCCGTCCTTTCATTAAGAGCTATATTGTTGTAAAACTGGAATCCTGCCCCGTTGATTTCCAGAAGTAATTTGAGATCCTCATAAGGAACATTTTTCAGGTAAAATGAGTAACCCGCCTGCATTACCTGCGTGGCCGATTTTCCACATAGAAATAAGGGATTATCTGAAACATATAAAAATCCTCTTTTATAATAATCAATAAGATATATGCTATGATATAATAGTTGGGAGAGAGCATCTGCCACCCGGGTATAATATTTTACCATACCATAATCGTAGGCAGAAGGAACGGAATCCAGGTGTATAGGTTTGAAAAAGTCACTAACTGAAATATCCATTTTATTATTCTTTGACATCTATCTTTGTTAAAGTTATACCGATTTTGTCAATTCCTCCCGGTCAGGCAAAAACGCACTACCCTTTAGGGTAGATTTTTATATTTTAAAGTATATCATTCTGGTATAATATTTTTTGAGGATTTATATTGCCTGAAAAAATATATTAAATGGGGAAATACAATTTAAACATTTTAAAAACAAGTCTCCGGAGATTGGCAGAATTTATTGTTAGAAAAACTATATTCAATACCAATCAACAATAGTTTAATCCGATGATTTTTTAAACACTGTCAACGTTCTCACCATGGAAGATTACTTAATGGTCACAACATTTTTAGATTGTGTAGGGGAACTTAATATAGGGAGAGGATGCAAAAAATGATTTATAAAAACCTTGCAGCGAAAATTCCTAAAAATATTTTTCAAATTGCTGCCTAAGAAACAAATACCACTATGAAAAGAATTATGACACTGGCCATTTCTTTCCTTTGCTTTTTTACCGCTACTGCTCAAACTGAAAAAGGACGGGTTGTGCTCTCCGCTAACACAGATATGAGCATGATGTTTGGTAAAACCACACTTTTAATGGATAGTACAACTGGTGAAAAACAAAGTTCCAAAGCTTTTAATGCAAATATTGGATTTGCTTATTTTGTAGCCAATAATCTTGCCATAGGGATAAATGGTTCTTTCCAGTATAAAAGAGTGGATGCCGATAATTCCATCGGGTATTTACATAGCTATACTGCCGGAATTATACCGGCGATTACTTATTTTTTTCCACTGAAAGGTAACATAAAACCAAATATAAGTGTCGGAGCAGGCTATTTATGGTACTTTACCTCTAACCTGGACGCAGAAGGATTGTCGTTAAATGTTGCACCGGGAGTTTCCTACTTTGTAAATCGAAATATTTCGCTGGATTTAGGGGTGCAATATTCTCATAATAACTTAAAAAATACATCAGGACATTCAGATATCAGTTATAAACAGGAGATTATTGCCATACTCGCCGGACTTTCAATTTATTTTAAATAATCGAAATGGATAACTATAAATTATTTACTAATCATGAAAAGATTTCTTTCTGCAATCATATTTTTTTTATTTTTTAACAACACGTCCTACGCACAGACCCAAAAGGGCAATTTTGCAATTTCCGGTGGAACTAATATCAATCTACTGTTTTCCAATTTGGATCCAAATACCAATGATATAGTTGACAACAAGGTGGAAACGCAAGATTATTCTATCAATGCCGGAATTGGTTATTTTGTCATTGATAATCTTTGTGTTAATATCACTGCGTCTTATGAGAATAATTACAGTAAGAAGCAACTTTATTTAGGTGCATATCCCGGAGATAATAACCCTATTTATGAAGAAGACATTCAGAAAACATGGGCGGTGGTACCATCCATTACTTATTTTTTTCCCGTTGAAGGAAAATTAAAGCCGAATATCAGTGCAGGTGTGGGCTATATGAGCCTGAAGGAAAGAAATAATCAGTATTCAACCGCTGAAAACATAGTATATCATTATGCAGGTCTCTCACTCAATGGTGGTGCAGGTGTTTCTTACTTTTTGAATAGATCTGTTTCTCTTGATCTTGGTTTCCAATATTCACGGAACAAATTAAATGACAAAACCAATGAAAGACGTTCGCAATTACAAAATGTTTATGGAGTGATTGGCGGCTTGTCAGTTTACTTTTAATGATCTGAGGTTATGCACCGGGTGTTTAAAAATATTTTGTTCAGGCATTGGTATTCCATCAAAAATTAATGCCTCATTTGGTCTTAGCCAATGAAGGTGTTCTTTTCAAAAGTTAATCCCGTGTACTCTTGTAAGCTCCCCCAAAACATTGACTACTCATAGGATGCAAGGTGTATTTATGAACGGAAAAAATCTTGCGAAGTGGAAAGGTTTAAAAATCCTTTTGAATCTTTCTCTTTCAAAAGAAATTAAAATAAACCTCCTATATTAACTTTCTCTCAAGGAACTTTAGGACACTTTAGCTACATAGGATGCGAATGTTATATGCCGTACTTTCTATAAGCCATTAAGCTTGTCAATTGAACTAATTAACTCTGCTTCTAAAGTTGCATAGTAACCATTAAATCCTTTTGCAATATTTCCATGTTTGTCAATCAAATAAAATGTCGGGTAGCTGTCAGCATGATAATTCTCAACAGTTTTATTGCTTTTT
>DASSHD010000631.1:0-7125 GCA_035693085.1 Hanamia sp.
TTCTAATCAACCAATTTCCCCTCATTCTACCTTGCTACATTTACGGCTCTTTTTTCACGGATTACCGTAACTTTTATCTGGCCGGGATACACCATTTCCGATTGAATCTTTTGGGCTATTTCAAAACTTAATTTATCACTCTCCCCATCACTCACTTTCTCTGCTTCTACAATTACTCTCAATTCGCGTCCAGCTTGAATAGCATACGCTTTTTCCACTCCCTGGTATGCAAGTGCGAGGTTTTCAAGATCTTTGATGCGTTGGAGGTATTGCTGCATAATCTCACGGCGCGCGCCTGGTCTGGCTCCGCTCATTGAGTCGCATGCCTGCACTACCGGAGATATTACATATTGCATTTCTACCTCATCGTGATGGGCGCCGATAGCGTTACAAACAGCAGGATTTTCTCCATATTTTTCCGCCAGTTTCATCCCCAGTAGCGCATGACTTAATTCAGTCTCTTCATCCGGGACTTTACCAATGTCATGCAACAGACCGGCACGTTTAGCCAGTTTCGCATTCATACCCAATTCAGCAGCCATAATTCCGCAAAGATTGGCCACTTCCCTGCTATGCATTAATAGATTTTGCCCGTAAGAGGAGCGAAAACGCATCTTCCCTACAATTCTTACTAATTCTTTATGAAGTCCGTGAATTCCCAATTCAATCACAGTTCTTTCGCCAATTTCTATGATCTGATCTTCAATTTGTTTCCTCGTTTTTTCAACGACTTCTTCTATACGGGCCGGATGAATACGTCCATCAGCAACTAATCTTTGCAAAGAAAGCCGTGCAATTTCTCTTCGAAGCGGATCGAAACAGGAAAGAATAATTGCTTCCGGAGTGTCATCTACGATCAGATCAACACCGGTAGCAGCTTCGATAGCACGAATATTTCTTCCTTCACGGCCAATGATAGAGCCTTTTATTTCATCACTTTCCAGATTAAAAACTGTGATGGCATTTTCTATCGCCTGTTCTGCTGCAGTACGCTGTATGGTTTGAATGATTATTTTGCGGGCCTCCTTATTAGCGCGTAATTTAGCATCATCTACAATTTCCTGTTGTATGCTCAGTGCCTGGGAATTGGCCTCATTTTTTAAAGTCTCAATCAACTGCGCCTTGGCCTCATCTGCTGAAAGTCCTGATACTTTTTCAAGTCTTTTGATGTGCTCTTCCTGGTGCTTTTCCAGTTCAGTGCGTTTTATATTTACCACCTCTATCTGGCGATTCAGATTTTGTTTTATCGCTTCATTTTCTTTTATAATCCGCTCTACGCTCTGATCTTTCTGGTTAATTGCCTGCTCTTTCTGCTTGATACGATTTTCCGCATCTACAAGTTTTTGATTTCGTTGTAAAACTGCTTTATCATGCTCTGATTTTAATTGTACAAAATGTTCCTTTGCCTCCAGTTGCTTCTCTTTTTTAATTGTTTCAGATTTTGCCTGTGCATCGGAAATAATTTGTTTTGCTTGTTGTTCTGCAGTTTCTAAGAGTTGTTTTGTGTTTTTTGCAAATAATATTTTACCCAGTATGATGCCTGCTATTAATGCTACGACACCCACTATTATGGGAATAAATTGTTCCATTGTTTTTTAATGATTTAATTCGGTTCATAATCTTTAGACCACTTTTTAGATGCCAGTCTGTTCAATCCAGACAGGTAATATACGAAGATAATAAAATTGTATAGAAATGAATTGATTATAAAGAATTTAAATGAGGAGAAAACAAAATCAGGCTGAAATAAGCCCCAAAGACAGATAAATGTCTTCTGCTATTGTAAAAATTTAAAAATAATATACATCGCAATAATAAGAGTAACCCAAAATACGAAAGACCATAAAATAATAGTTCCCTCGATAGCAGAAACTCTTTTTATTAATTTCTTTTCCAGATTTGCCGAATCTTCTTTTGTTGCAAATTTATCTTTTATCTCATTGCGCCAGCGTTCAATCTCATTTTTAGTTTCATCTCCCTTCGCCTTAATGTTTTTATTGATTTCGCTTTCAATATATTCCATTATTTCATCAGCCTCTTTTTCGCCGAGACGCCGTACCAAAAAATTTTTAATTTCTGAAGTAGAAACAGGTGAAGGATTCTCCATAAATAATCTATTTTTAATTACGGTTTGTACTTCTTAATAATAATAGAGGCATTATGTCCTCCAAAACCAAAAGTATTGCTTAAAGCAGCTTTCACTTCTCTTTCCTGTGCCTTATTAAACGTGAAATTTAATTTTGGATCAAATGCAGGATCATCGGTAAAATGATTAATGGTAGGTGGTACAATATTTTTTGTAACTGCCAGTATGCAGGCAAGTGCTTCTATTACACCAGCAGCACCAAGACAGTGGCCGGTCATAGATTTTGTAGAGCTGATATTCAAATGATGGGCGCTTTCTCCAAAAACATCTAAAATTGCTTTTGTTTCAGCAATGTCACCCAGAGGTGTAGAAGTGCCGTGAACATTGATGTAATCTATGTCTTCAGGCTGCATTTCAGCTTCTTTGAGAGCAGCACGCATTACGTTTTTAGCGCCAAGCCCGTCAGGATGAGGAGCGGTAATATGGTATGCGTCTGCCGAAGCTCCGCCGCCTGCGATTTCACAATAGATTTTAGCGCCTCTTGCCTTAGCATGTCCTAAGTCCTCGAGTACTAATAAGCCGGCTCCTTCGCCCATTACAAAACCATCTCTGTCTTTATCAAATGGGCGCGATGCAGTCTTGGGATCATCATTGCGTTCACTCAACGCTTTCATGGCATTAAAGCCGCCAACTCCTGATTCTGAAATAACAGCTTCACTTCCTCCTGTAAGAATAATATCAGCTTTGTCTAATCGAATATTATCAAAAGCGTCTATAATGGCATTAGTACTGCTTGCGCAAGCACTCACAACAGCAAAATTAGGTCCTCTAAAGCCGTAACGGATAGAGATTTGGCCTGCGGCAATATCCAAAATCATTTTAGGAATAAAGAAGGGATTAAATCTGGGAGTGCCATCGCCGCGTGCAAATTCCATTACATCATCCTGGAAAGTGGTAATACCGCCAATGCCGCTGCCAAAAATAACTCCTACTCTGTCAGGATCTATATTCTCTTTGGTAATACCCGCATCTTTTACTGCTTCATCACTTGCTATCAGAGCAAACTGTGCAAACCTGTCAAGTTTTCGCGCTTCTTTCCTTCCGAGATATTCGGTAGGATCAAAATCTTTAACCTCACAGGCAAACCTGGTTTTAAATTTCGTGCAGTCAAATTGTTGAATATAATCAGCGCCAGAAACGCCATTGATCAAACCTTCCCAAAACTCAGGAACAGTTTTGCCCAATGGCGTTATGGCACCCAATCCGGTTACTACTACTCTTTTTAATTCCATAAGCTTACCTGCAAAGTTAAATTAGATGATTACTTAGCATGTTCTTCAAGGTATGCTACTGCCTGTCCCACAGTTGTGATGGTCTCGGCTTGCTCGTCTGGAATAGAAATGTTGAATTCTTTTTCAAATTCCATGATTAATTCTACGGTGTCCAGGCTGTCGGCACCTAAATCGTTAGTGAATGAAGCTTCAGGTGTTACTTCCGCTTCGTCAACTCCTAACTTGTCAACAATGATTTTTTTAACTCTTGTTGCAACGTCTTGCATGATTGTAAAGTTTAGTTAATATGGGCACAAAAATATACTTTTTGTGATAAAAAAAAATAATAACTATTTTAAAAGCAATTCCGCAATACGCGATTGAGGTTTATATGGGATATTTTGGATTGTTTCGCTGTAATTATTTAGAAAAATATTTATTCATTTTTCTCAATTCAAAATGAATAAATAAATAAAAATATTCGCTTTTAGTTGCTTTACTGTTCTATAGATTTTTTGAGAGAATGTATATTTCTTGTTATTTTTTTGGGTAAATATTAAATGAAATATAAAACCTGTATATTTATTCTACCATTAATATAACTTTTCAGATTTGCATTTATGCCTATTAAACAAATAGATCACGGAACCAAAGAATATGAGCAAATGGTAAAACTACGTAATGATATCTTGCGTAAACCTTTGCTTCTGACCTTTGAAAAAGAAGAATTAGACAGGGAGAAAAACGATATACTCATCGGCGCTTTTGAAGAAGATAAAATGCTGGGCTGCTGTTTGCTGACAAGAGTAGATAATAATTGCGTAAGACTTCGGCAGATGGCTGTCCAAAATAATCTACAGGGAAAAGGCATTGGAGCGAGCATGATGAATTATGCAGAAAATATTGCGCGCGACAGCGGTTACAAAAAAATAATTATGCATGCCCGCAAAACCGCTATTGGATTTTATGAAAAATTAGGCTACACTGTTGTAGGTAAAGAATTTACAGAAGTATCTATTCCACATTTTGTAATGGAAAAAAGATTGCGTTTTTAAGAAAAATAATTCCTGCAATAGCTCCGGTAAAGCCCGTCTGTACCATTCAGACAGGCACCAAAAAATTCCTATTTTTCTTATTTATGTATAACAATAAGGCTTAAACGAAAAGACCATTTGGCTGTAAAGAAACATTTAACAGGTTTTCCTGTTTACTTAAGTCTCTTTCGTATTTAAAAATCCAAAAGCATTTTATAATTACGCTTTCAAATTAAACATTTGCTGAGATGCCTTCTTTGCCGGAAACCATGAAGCGGCAAAAGCAATGATAAGTGACGTAAACACTACAAGAATGAAATCGGTTATCACTAATTTGACAGGGAAATAGTCAATTAAAAACGAGTTTCCTATGAGCTTAATGAGATGGTATTTCATTTGAAGAAAACAAATGATCAGCGCTAAAATAATTCCGGTAGCTGCCCCCACAACAGCAAGTAGTATCCCCTCACTTAAAAATATTTTTTTGATCAATGATTTGTCTGCGCCTAAAGATTGCAATACGCTGATATCCTTTCTTTTTTCCAACACAAGCATTGTCAAAGCGCCTACCATATTAAAAGCAGCAATGATGAGAATTAAGGTAAGCACAGCATATATAAACCATTTCTCAAGACGCATGGAATTATAGAGGCTTGTATTTTGCTGATATTTGGTCAATACCTTATACTTGCCTCCTAATTTATTTTGAAGCATTTTCGTAAATTCATCTGCCTTTTCGGGATTTATTAATGAAATCTCAAGAGCGCTATATTCATCAGGTTTATAATTCATTTGCTGTTTCATAAATGCAAGGTTGGTAATAACATATTTATTATCAAAATCCTGCTGAATAGCAAAACTTCCGGAAGTAGTAGCGTTACCTTCGCTCAACGCAGAAAGAGGATTAGGATTATCAGAATTTGTCTTTTTGGGAAGAAACACTGTAACAGGAAAAAGATTTCTGTCGGCCTGCACACCAAGCGCACTTTCAATTCCGGCCCCTAAAATTAATTTAGGATTATCAAGAGTTCCCACATTATAAACTCCATGATACATTTTTTGGGGCACACCGGAAACCTTGTAATAATTAGTATCCACTCCTTTTAATAAAACTACTGTTTGTTGTTCTCCATTTTGTAATAAAGCTTTTTCTTCTACATCAAGAGAAGTCCCTTTTATTCCGGGAATTTTATGTATCTCGTTTAGTTGAGTTTGAGTAAGCGTAAAAGTTTTCCCCCTGGACGGGATTACCTTTACATCCGAATAAAAATTGGAGTAAAGAGATTTTACAAGATCTTCAAAACCATTGAAAACACTTAACACCAATACCTGGCACAATGTAGAGAATGCGATTACTCCGGCTGTTACCCACGAAATAATATTAATAGCATTCGTGCTTTTTTTTGCTTTAAAATATCTCCAGGCGAATTTTAGATACAAGTTATTGGTTAATTAGTTTATTAGTTAATCAGTCGTCAGAATCAGAAGAGTTTTCTTTTTCTCCTTTAGGGGTTTGGGGTTCCTTTTTTATTTCATCCAGCAATTTTTCAATTTTGAAAACATAATCTAAAGTATCGTCTAAATAAAAAGAGAGTTGCGGAATGATACGTAGCTGGTGACGCATTCTTTTTCCAAGTTCACCCCGTATTTCACTACTGAGGTTTTTAAATTTTTCCAGGGCAGCATCGGCATCTTTTACCTGGAAGAGACTCAGGTATATCCTCGCTTCATAAAGATCAGGAGTAACTTTTACAGATGAAATTGAAACCATGCCACCTTCCAGCATAGTAAGACCCATCTTCAAAAAAATCTCGTTGAGTTCTTTTGATATTTCAATGGCTACCTGTTTTTGTCTTTTACCTTCTGTCATTTTATATAATGTATGATTCTTTGTAAAATTAGTTACTTTGCTGCTATTTCAAATTAATAAAGCATTTCAATTATTTTGATGAAGAGTTTAAGGGCTGTTTTCAGATACGTTTCCAAATACCCGAAATTAATTTTTGCTTATTTCGGTTGCAATATCATTTCCAATTTATTTTCGGTAGTCTCTTTGGGAATGCTGAGTCCTTTTTTATTACTTATATTCAAAAAACAGGATACACTGCAGACGGTTTCTGAAAACACGGGATTTCTTTCAAGAATAGACCCTGTAAATCATTTTAAAATCTGGTTATACGAAATAGTAAAAACTCCAAATGGCGACATTAAAGGATTGGCCGTTATTTGTATTTTGATTTTAAGTTTTATCATTTTAAAAAATATTTTTTTATACCTCGGTATTTATTTTTTGACTCCGGTTCGCAATTCGGTTGTGAATGATATGCGAACCAAAATGTACAAAAAAATCCTTGTGTTGCCGGTCGGTTATTTTAATGATCAGAAAAAAGGCGACATCATGAGCCGCCTTACCAATGATTTATCAGACGTAGAGAGCTCGGTGATTAACCTTTTGGAAACGCTTTTCCGGGAGCCGGTCACTATTTTATTATTTTTTGCTTATCTCGTAGTCTTAAGCCCCCAGCTTACTTTTTTCCTGATTCTTTTTCTTCCGCTCTCGGGCTTAATTATCGGCAGAATTGGCAGAACGCTGAAGAAGAAAAGCACAAAGGCACAGGAAAAACTCGGGGCCATTCTGTCAACGATAGAAGAAACCCTTGGCGGCATCAGGGTGATAAAAGCATTTAATGCAGAAAAAAAGCAGTTACAAAAGTTTGATACACAGAACGAAGAA
>DASSHD010000632.1:0-6936 GCA_035693085.1 Hanamia sp.
AACAACCAGACAACAGCCAGCATAAAACTACCACAAATAAAAGTTTTTTCATTTCAGTTTTTTAATACTCAAATTCTGAACCACTATTCCTTTTATAATTTCTATTGCTTGTAATTTATCTAAACTTTAAACCATCCCGCATACATCAAATAATTATTAGCTATGCGCTCTATTTCCTCTTTTATTAATTCTTCGGAAATATTTTTCAGTTTTTTAGCAGGTACTCCTGCATAAATACTTCCGGCTTCTACTACTGTATTTTCAAGTACCACAGCCCCCGCAGCTATAATGCTGTTGCTTCCTATTTTGGCGTGATCCATTATAATAGCACCCATACCTACCAGCACATTATCCTCTATAACGCATCCATGCACAATTGCATTGTGTCCGATACTCACATTATTTCCAATGTGAGTAATTGATTTTAAATAGGTACAATGAATAACAGCGCCATCCTGTATGTTTACCTTGTTGCCCATACGAATGGAGTTTACATCACCGCGTATCACCGCGTTGAACCACACACTACATTCATCGCCCATAATAACATCGCCGCAAAGAGTAGCATTGGGAGCTATAAAACAATTTTTACCCCAGGCGGGGTTCTTGCCTTTTACTTCAAATAAAAATGACATAAGAACTAAATCTTTATTTTATCTGCTTTTAAAATAGAAGATAAAAAAGTGAATAAATAAAAATGAATTTATTAAATTAATGGCGTAGCCATGATTCAGGATTTACATTATCATTTTCCTTCATCAGGATAAAATCAACTTCACCCTGCCCTTCGTCATTAACGCCTGATTTCCCTATTACCTGTCCGGTACTTACTTTATCTCCGCGTTTTACATTAGCAGATGCAAGATTACTATAGACTGTAAAATATTTACCATGTTTTATAAAAACAGCCTGTTTATCATCTATATAACTTACAAGTGTAACCTCTCCATCGAACACTGCTTTGACAGGCGCTCCTGCTTTAGTACCAATGGAAACACCCGGATTATTGTAGTCAATTCCTCCGGGATACTGGTTGGGGCCAAAATGGGAAATTACAAATCCATCTGCAGGCCAGGGAAGTGAGCCTTTATTTTTTTCAAAGCTTGCATTTAAAGCAATATCAGCTTCACTGCTTACTAATACGCTTCCGATATTTCTGGCTGTTGAAGCCGGTTTTGTTGTTTTAGAAGTTGTATTATTTTCTGAAGGGTTAATATTGCTTTCCGGTTTATTTTTCTTCAATTCTGCTAATCTTTCTTTTTCTTTTTTTGCTGCCTCAGCCCGTGCTATCTCTATTTCTCTCCTGATCATTGCAGTAATAGCATTCTTTATTTTAGCATCCTGCCTGCGTTTTTCTTTTACCTGGGCCAACAGTTCTTTTTGCCTTCCTTTCAATTGGCTTACAATGGTTGCTTTTTCCTGTTGTTGCTTTTGAAGCTTGGTCAACTCCTTATCTTTCTCTTTTAAGACTTCCGCTTTCGTTTTCTTTGCACCTGATAATTCAGCAATTTTATCTTCAAGAATTGCCTGGGTTTTTATAATATTTTCCGCCTGCATTTCGCGATAAGTTCTGTAGGATTTTAAATATGCAATCCGTTTAATGGCATCATTAAAACTATTGGCAGAAAAAATAAAATTGATAAAATCATAATTATTACTGTTTTTATAAGCATACACCATACTCTTGGCATATTCTACTTTTAAGGTATCCAGAATACGTCTGATTTTATTGATTTCCAACTGAGAAAGATATATATTGTCACTCAGGCTTCTTATCTCCCCGCTGATGTTATCTACCACATTGCCCTGTAGATTTAATTTTCTATTGATCAGGGAAAGTTGTCCAATATTAGCCTTAGTAGTCTTTTGCGTTTCAATTAGTTCTTGTTCTGTCTTAGCTATATCTTTTCTAAGTTGATCGCGTTGCTTTTGTAATGCATCTTTATCAACAGGTTCCTGAGAAAACGCTGGGAGTGTAAACAAAAAAAATAAGAAAGCCGTTATAATCTTCTTAGGCATGTGCGTAAGTTTTTTAATACAAATCATCGGTGAATATCTATGCTGGCTGCATTTTTTAAAGTAACAATTATTTTGTTTTATAATTTCTTGGAATGGCAAAAGGGAATGATAATTCCTTGTTAAACTCATATTGCTTGAACAAAATCCTTATATCCACTTTTGATTTTTCTGATACGGTTATTTCACGGTAAGTTGCAAAATCAAAATTTGAATTTTTTTCATAATTATCAAAAAATAGCCCGGCGGTACGATTTTTATTCAAATCCAGGTCATCCAGCTTTATTCTTTCTAAATGGAAATCTCCCGTAGAAAGTGTGAGTAAATTTTTAAAAAAATCACCTACTGTGCCAATTAAAATTTGATTTTCTGTTTGCCTGTATGAAACAATACTATCGCCAACGTAAACAGGATTTCCTATTAGTATATTTTGAAGTAATGAAAAATCCAAAGGAATATGAGCAATGCTTTCAATATATGCGAAAGGATGATATTCTACTGATTTGTCAAGTTTATTTAAAATAATAAGAGTATCAGGAGTTATATAAAGACGAAATGCTTCAATTCCTAAAAATGTGGAACTTATTGATACCCAAAGCAGGCTATCTTTTTGTAATCTGATAAATGCATTAAAGTCCGGTTGTTTTCCATTATGATCTTCATATTGCACTTTTGCTTTTGCAGAGAAAGTTTTAAAATCAATTTTGTCTTTTTTCAATGAATCGAGGATAGTAGAAGCAGGTTTTGCATCCGCGGTGCTATCATTTAGGTTTACAGCAATGTTCACCAAAGTTGTATCTTTTCTTTGGATGGCAGATTGTAATTTTTTGGTAGAATGGCAACCATTTAATAAATATAAAAAAATAAGGCCTGTAAAAATTTTAAACCAATACTTCATTCAAAACAATTTTTATAAATCAGATAAGGCCGCTGTGGCCAAAGCCTCCTTCGCCTCTCAATGTCGGATCTAATTGTAACACGGGCTGCAAAACAGCGTTTTCCACTTTGCAAACCACCATCTGCGCAATTCTGTCGCCATTATTAATTATATGTTCCTCCATCGAAAGATTTATCAAAATAATTTTAATTTCTCCTCTGTAATCGCTATCCACTGTACCAGGAGAGTTTAAGCAAGTGATGCCATGTTTCAATGCCAGGCCGCTTCTTGGCCTTACCTGTACTTCGTAACCTTTAGGTATTTCAAGAAAAAGTCCGGTCGGTATCATTCTTCTTTCCATAGGTTTTAATGTCATTGGAGCGTGTAAATTAGCCCTGAGGTCAAGCCCGGAAGATCCGGAAGTTGCATATTCCGGAATTTGATTTTCAGAAATGTTTACAATTTTTATTTCCACCTGATGCATAGCCGCAAAGATAGGAATGACAGGCAGGAGATGAAAAAATAAATGAAATGAAATTTATTATTGTATTGCTGTTAACAAAACTGTTGCATAAGCCGCTATTCCTTCTTCCCTGCCAACAAATCCCATCTTTTCTGAAGTGGTTGCTTTTACAGAAATCGAATTTTCATTTATAGAAAGGATACCGGCTATTACCTTCTTCATTTGAGGTACGTGAGGATTTATTTTGGGAAGTTCGAGACAAATAGTAGAATCAATATTTCCTATCTGGTACCCTGCCTTTTGAATCAAGAGATTTGTTTTTTGCAATAAAATTTTACTATCAATATTTTTAAATGCATCATCTGAATCAGGGAAATGAAAACCAATATCTCCCAGGCACGCAGCTCCGAGCATCGCATCACATATTGCATGTAATAATACATCTGCATCGCTGTGACCGAGTGCTCCTTTTGTATGCTCTAATTTTATTCCTCCTATCCATAACTCCCTTCCATACACTAATTGGTGAAAGTCTATCCCGAAGCCGGTTCTGAATGGTTGCATTAGTTCCTGAGTTTATTAGTTAAAAAGGAATCCCATTTATTTGTTGCTTTACTGACAGGTTATTGTTTTATTATCATTATTGTCCGACTAAAAACTGTCAATTTTGATGAAACATTTGCTGGCATTAACTTCCACGGCCCCTCTCCTTCGGAGAGGGGGTTGGGGGTGAGGCCAATACCAGCGCGGTTTTCAATGATTTTGTCGGACAATAGTGTTTTATTTTGTAAAAAGGAATTTCATTTATTTGTTGCTTTACTGCTATAAAAAAAGTAAAAGAACGCCCTAAAATAAGGCGTTCAAATATATTCAAAATAAATCCAAAGCCGTCCTTTGGAGGTTTAGTATGTTGTTATTCATTTCCTCCGACTGCAGCTGATTTATCAAGATTAAAAAGAATACTGAATCTTAGTGTATTGGATAAGGGATTGCGGTTTACACCATTTCCCGAAGGAATAAGATATGAGAAATTCAATCCAAATAAATTATAATTTAATCCTGCGCCTATGGTAAAATATTGTCTGTCTCCTTTTGTTGGATTTTCATAAAAATATCCCGCTCTGAAAGAGAACTGGTCATTATAAGTATATTCTGCGCCAACTGATATCTGAAATTCTTTGAGTTCTTCGCTGAAACCTCCCGGTGCATCTGTGAAAGAACTGAACCAACTTGAAACTACACCCTCGTTATGATAATTTACAAGTCCTGCAGAATCGCTAAGCAAAGGAGGTGTAGGCACAAGTAGTTTATTAATATCCAAACCAAAAGTTACTTTGCTGGTTTCATCAAGCACACTTACATAAGCAGCGCCCAGCCCAAGATTTGCAGGTATAAAATCTTTCTCAGAGGCATCATTGGTATAAGATAATTTGCCGCCTAAATTGGTAATCGCTACTCCCCAATTCAAACCGGAAGACGTGCCACCTTCAGAGCCATTATTAAATAAGGAAATGTCGCCAGAAACTGTCTTTGCAGCTTTATAAGTCGCACCGCTGCCAGACGTTACACCTCCTCCAGCAAGATTAGAATAGATATATCTTAATGTAATGCCCAATCCTAATTTTTCTGAAAGCTTGCGGGAATAACCTCCATCAATAGCAAACTCACGTGGTCTGTATTGTTGAAGATTGTTGCCATTATTATCTGTAAACTGAATAGTACCAAGGCTAAAGTATCTTATAGAACCGGAAATAGCTTGCTGATCATCTATCTTGCCGTAGCCCGCTGCGGAAATAAGATAAACATCGCTAAGGCCTAATCCAGTGAGCCAGGGTGTATAAGTTAATGAAATTGCAGAATTACTTTTTGCAAAAGGAAGTTTTGCTAAATTCCAAAAAATAGAATTCGCGTCAGGAATAGTAGCGATTCCTACATCACCCATACCGCCAGAACGGGCATCCGGAGAGATGCGCAAAAATGGAACAGCAGTAGTTACTACGTTGTTTATGCAGTTATTACATTGAGCATTTACAGATATTGTAGCTCCCACCAGCATCGCAAATGCCGTCAATTTTAGAATGACTTTTTTCATGTGTATTTATTATGTTCTGATTAGGTAGAGCTAAACTTTATAAAAAGGGGGTTTGAGGATTGTAAAAATAATTTTTTTTTCTTAACAGCCAATTAATTTTTAGAATAAGTTAAAAACGATAAAAAATTCGGCTCTTATGCAATGAATAATTTAAAATTTCCAATATATAGAGGAACGCTGTATATATATAATTATTGCTTTTTTTAAATCGTACTTTTTTTCTCTTTGTCTTCAATTAGTAAAGAAATAAATCAGGAAAGATTACTATTTGTGAATAGATTGCAAAATTATATGTAGAATCATAATTTGGATTTATTGATAAATCAAAACCAAATAAAGTATTTATATTCGCAGGGGAAAAATAACCCCTTTCACAATAAGAAAGAAAACCTTTCGTTAAATAATCTGCAAAACGAATGTACATGTTAAAATCATTATCCGTTGGGAAACTTACCCTAATAGCCTTGACCGCTTTAATAGCGCTCCCATCTTGTAAAAATGGAGGAATCTTTGGAAAAAAGAAAGAGAAATCTTCCGTTACCGGGTGGAATTACGATGACAAAAATTATGGCAATTTTCATGTGTTGAAAGCTAAAGAACAAAAGACCGGGCCAGGTCTTGTGTTTATTCAGGGAGGCACATTTGTAATGGGCGCCAAAGAAGAAGATGTAATGGGCGATTGGAATAATGTTCCCCGCAGAGTGAGTGTCAATTCTTTTTATATTGATCAGACTGAAGTGGCTAACGTTCATTACAGGGAATATCTTTATTGGCTTGCTAATACGTTTGATAATGATACTACCATTATGAAGATGGCGCTTCCTGATACATTAGTATGGAGAAGTGAACTCGCTTATAACGAACCTTATGTTGATTATTATTTCCGCTATCCTGCCTATAATTATTATCCTGTGGTAGGTGTTACGTGGGAGCAAGCTCATGATTTTTGTATCTGGAGAACTGACAGGGTAAACGAAAAATTATTAATTGATAAAGGCTATTTGAACAAGAAAGCTCCATTATCAGCAATGAGAGGAGGCGAAGGAGATGCAACTTTTAATACTGACACTTACCTGATGGATCCTGATATGATCAATAACAAAACCGCTCCAAAGAAAAATGCTTTAAAAGATGTAAGTGGAAGGCCAAGAAAAGTAGTGACATTTGAAGATGGCATTTTATTACCTGGTTATCGTCTTCCTACCGAAGCTGAATGGGAATATGCGGCTTATGGGTTAATTGCACAAAACCCCAAACCCCGTACAAAAGAAAAAAATCATGGTGAAGAAGTTATTTCCAATCAACAGGTTTATTCATGGAGTAAAAATGTAAATGGCCTTCGCGATAATCGCCGTGGAAGCTGGCAAGGTGAATTTTTAGCAAATTTTAAAAGAGGAAGTGGTGATATGATGGGAGTTGCAGGCGGACTTAATGATCGTGCAGCAATCCCAGGGCCTGTAAAATCATATTACCCAAATGGATATGGTT
>DASSHD010000633.1:0-3823 GCA_035693085.1 Hanamia sp.
AATTTAAAACAGAAGAAGAATGCCTCGATTGTGTAAAAAAAATAATTTCAAAAATTGGTGACTCGCCAAATGCGGGCTTTAATCGTAAAGAATCTGCTCCACCTGCTAAAGAACCTACAGAAATTTACAGCATTTTCCCCGAAGGGAATATGAAACCTTATGACATGCATGAAATAATTTACAGGATTGTTGATGCATCCTCATTCGTGGAATTTAAAGAAGAATATGGCAAAACAATTATCTGTGGCTATGCGCGTGTGGACGGATGGGCTGTGGGAATTGTAGCTAATCAAAGATTAAATATCAAAAATAAAAAAGGTGAATTACAGATCGGAGGTGTTATTTATAACGACAGCGCTGACAAAGGAGCAAGATTTATAATGAATTGTAATCAGAAAAAAATTCCTTTAATTTTTCTTCAGGATATAACCGGTTTCATGGTAGGGAGCCGAAGTGAGCATAAAGGAATAATAAAAGATGGTGCTAAAATGGTAAATGCCGTTGCCAATTCTGTAGTTCCGAAAATTACTTTCATTCTCGGAAACTCTTATGGAGCAGGCAATTACGCAATGTGCGGCAAAGCTTATGATCCCCGATTCATTTATGGATGGCCTTCGGCTAAGATCGCGGTAATGGGAGGCGAGCAGGCCGCAAAAACTTTATGGCAAATAGAGGAAGCATCCTTAAAATCAAAAGGAAAAGAAATTACTCCTGAATATGAACAAAATTTTTTAAAAGAAATGACAGATAAATATTCCAATCAGACAACTGCAATTTATGCCGCTTCACGGTTATGGATAGACGCGATTATTGATCCTTTGGAAACCAGGAAAATCATTTCTGAAAATTTATCGGCTGCCAATCATAAACCCGTAACAGAGGAATTTAAAACCGGAGTTTTCCAGGTGTAGGTATTTTTTAATCAATCAAGTTCAAAATATTGCAACAAAATTTAATTACCGTTTATACAGATGGATCTTCACGCGGAAATCCGGGACGAGGTGGCTATGGAGCAGTATTGATATGGGGAAAGATAAAAAAGGAACTGTCGCAGGGATATCGCCTGACTACAAATAACAGAATGGAATTAATGGCGGTAATTGCAGCCCTGGAAGCCTTGAAAAAAAATGATCTGGAATTAGTGATTTATTCAGACAGCAGCTATGTAGTAAAAGCGGTGATGGAAGGCTGGCTGAATAAATGGATAAAAACCAATTTCAAAGGAGGCAAAAAAAACAGCGATCTATGGCTGAGATACCATGAACTTTCAAAAAAACACAGGATTCATTTTAAATGGGTGAAAGGCCATGCAGAAAATGCAATGAATAACCGGTGTGATGAACTGGCAACACAAGCGGCTGATGGGAAGGATTTGCTTGTGGATGAAGGATACGAGGAGGGAGCTTGAGGTACGAAGCGTCTTTGCCTTTTCCAGATGTAAGTGGTCAGGTTTATACTTATTTATTTGACAAGCCTAAAAATAATTTATTCCTTACTTTTGCAAAAACATCGCACATGAAAATCAACAGACAAATAATATTTAGTTTTATATTATTAATCATCATCGCTTCTCTTTACAGGATAATGCCAGGCCGCCCCTACGGATTTGCGCCACAAATAGCAATGGCAATATTTGGCGGCGCCATCATTAAAGATAAAAAATTTGCTTTCCTGCTTCCTATTCTGGCAATGTTTGTTTCTGATGCATTGTATCAATTACTATACGTAAATGGTTTAGGAAACATTTCCGGTTTCTATGACGGCCAGGTTTTGAATTACATTTTATTTGCAGGCCTTACGGTATTTGGATTTTTCATTAAGAATTTTAATATAAAAAGAATCGCTATTGCTTCTTTTGCAGCTCCGACTGTTTACTTTCTTATTTCTAATTTTTTAGTGTGGACAAGTTCCTCTCCATTAGCGGGTTTAGGGAGACCAAAAACTTTTAGCGGACTGATGATGTGTTATGGTGATGGATTACCTTTCTATCCGTGGAGTTTAGCATCTACTTTTATTTTTTCTGCAATTTTGTTTGGTAGTTATTATTTTATCGCAAGGCCGGCCTCCCTACCCTCCAAAGGAGGTTTTTTGAAATTTTAAGAGTCAGGATTTTCTATTTCAGTTTTGTAGAATTAAATATTTTAGCTTCAATACTTATTACCCGATTCTTAATACTTGATACTTTCTTTTGGCACACCACAACCTTACAGGCATTCTCGGCGAACAATTGGCTGCCAAATTTCTTTTAGAAAAAGGTTTTATTATTCTTCATCAAAACTGGCGCTACAGCCATTGGGAAGTTGATTTTATCGCCTCGCTTAAAGACACATTACATTTTATAGAAGTAAAAACAAGAAGGACAAAAAAATTTGGAAATCCCGAAGATGATGTAACAAAAAAGAAAATGGGAAATCTGATAAATGCTTCAGAGGAATATCTTTTTTTAAATCCTGAATGGAAGAAAATTCAATTTGATGTTTTATCAATAAATATATTTAAAAATGAACCTGCAGAATATTTTTTTATCGAAGACGTATATATTCCGTGATTTGTGAAATTCAATTGGAATATTACATTCTGAAAATATAGCGCGATACATTCTGAGATATTTCACCACTTTAGGACTTTCCGATCTTTTAATATTCATAATAAAATAAAAATCCTAAGTATAAGTTCGTTCACTGATACTTCATGCTTCCTTCATCAGATCTGCCAAGACCATTGCCGTTACTGCTTCCAAAACAACAGGAACTCTTAATGCAATACAAAGGTCATGTCTTCCCTTAACTGAAAAAGACTCTACGTTCCCGGTTTCTATATTCAATGTATTTTGTTCTTTTGGAGTAGATGAAGTTGGTTTTACCACGATGCGAAATACCAATTCATTTCCATTGGTAATTCCACCAACAATTCCTCCGGCATTATTGGTAGCAGTTGTTCCATCTGTATTTATGATAGCATCATTATGCTCCAGGCCAAACATTTTTGCTGCCGCAAAACCTGCACCAAATTCAATTCCTTTTACTGCCGGGATTGAAAATACTGCATGGCTTATTAAAGATTCTACCGAATCGAAAAAAGGTTCACCGAGACCTATAGGTAATCCTGAAACTTTACATTCAACAATTCCGCCAACAGAATCTTTAGCATCAATCGCTTTTTGCAATCCTTTTTCGAGATCTTTTTCTCCGCCAATTTCAAGAATAGCTGAATGAACTTCAATTTTTTTATCAGAAGAAAAAGATTCAATTACTTTTTTAGCAATTACTCCTGCTGCAACCAAAGCAACCGTGAGCCTTCCGCTGAAATGGCCGCCACCACGGTAATCTTCAAATCCATTAAATTTTTTATGTGCTACAAAATCAGCATGACCGGGCCTTGGAACTGCACGGAGCTTTTCATAATCACTGCTTCGCGTGTTGCTGTTTTTAAATAAAATAGTGATAGGCGCTCCGGTACTTTTATTATTAAAAACCCCGCTGATGATTTCGGGAACATCATCTTCTTTTCTCGGCGTGGTTCCTTTGGCTCCCGGCTTCCTTCTTTCTATATCCTCTTTAAAATCATCAGGAGTGATGCCGATTCCGGGCGGGCATCCGTCTATTATAATACCAACATATTCACCGTGTGATTGTCCAAAAATCTGTGCTCTGAAATTTTTCCCAAATGAATTCATTATTTTATTTTATATGGTTTTCAAATACCCAGTTCTTCAGTTGAACTATGAACTACAAACTTCTTAATATCCATATTCCTTCAAATATATTTCATTGTCACGCCACTTAGGCCGCACCTTCACAAACAATTAAAGAAATAATTTCCT
>DASSHD010000634.1:0-12213 GCA_035693085.1 Hanamia sp.
GCTGTTAAAGCTGAATCTTTTATAAACTGACGCCTACCGATTGATTTTTTCATAACTATCTTATTTTATTTTTGTTTTTATATTTATGGAAAGCAATGTTAAGTTAAATCACGAAGCTTATACTTTACGATGCATGAAATGTGCAATGATTTTTTTGAGATTTCATCTCAAATGCTTTTTGCCACGCCTGCCCGACTGATACATTCAGGCGAGAATCTCACTGATTTTCACGAATGAAAATTTGTTGCACAAATTTGTCCAGCGCATAGTACAAAAGGTGAATAATAAAACTTTATTTATCCGGCAGGGCCAAATCTAAATGTCTTTATTTTGATATTTCTAAACCATAATTTACCATCTTCTGTGCCTTGCAAGGAAATATGTCCTTTCCTGAATGTTCCAAAATCCGGCCATTGATGAAACTTGGTGCGGGAGATACGTTTCCACCAGTCATAATTCCAAAATTTAGTATCAACCACCTTATGCCCGTTTTGAAAAAATTGTACATGCCCGTTATTGGCAATGATTTCATATTGGTTCCATTTAGGCGCCGCATTTACCCATTCTGTATCTGCAGGAGCCAGATCATAAAGTGCGCCTGCACGGTGGAGATGAATCCGGCTATCACTGATACTACTATGGTCGGAAGTATAAAGACAGGACAAATCAGTAATTTGCATTTCAGGCCCTGTTTCATAAGTATCTTTATATTTGGGAGATTCATTAACATAAAACATTACGCCACTGTTTGCACACGGTTCCATTTTCCATTCCAATTTAAGATCGAAGTTTTCATATTCCGCATCAGTCACCAGATCCGCAAAATCATCATAAACACTTTTTGAATTTTTGTTAAGCATGATCATTCCATTGTGGACCTGCCATGCTTTTCCCGGTTCTTTTTCCAGGTAAGAATGCCATCCTTTTAAATCCTTTCCATCAAACAAAAGCTGCCAGCCATCTGCTTTTTCTTCGGCGGAAAGAGTATTGGGGGCCTGGCAAAATGAAATGTTGGGGAGAACGCAAAAAAAGATTCCGATAGCTATCGGGAGAATTGGATTTTTTTTAATCATCTTTTAAAATTTTTTTTCTAAGGTATTACTTGTTGAATAAATTCAGTACATTTTGAAAAATTATTTTAAATTAATTTATTAAAATGGCAGAGATATTATGAAATAGGATTGAGTTTGTAGGTTTTATTTTGAATTTAAAAATCAGGAAAATTATATATAGATTTTTTTTAGTGGAATTAAAGGAAAGAGTTGAAAGGCTTTCGGGTGTTAGGTTTTAAATTATTCCGGCTATTCCCTATGATAGATTTTAAAATATTAGTAAACAAACCTACCTACCGGTAGGCAGGCAAATAACCGAAGTTTTTATTTATTTGAATGAACATATAAGTTTATCCAATGATAGTGCAATCAACAATGACTTGAGAATAGGCTTTGAAATACACCTCATCTTCAGCATTGGTAACAAAATTTCTTTTCGTGTTTGCCCATGAATGAAGAGTTTTTAATTTTACATAGACTGTCTATCGTCACCTAAACTCACTAATACTTTAAATATAACTTTGACCTGATAAATTGTAGATTTGTGAAAATAAAAAATGCAGCCTTCTATATCACATACAATTCCTTCTGAAAGCCTGGCAATTGCCAGACTAGTGAAGAATAAAATATTATTAGCGGATGAAACTGCTTCTGTAATTTTATTTGGCAGCCGTGCGCGCGGCGATGCAGAAAATGACAGTGATTGGGATTTTTTGATACTTACAAAGCAAACAGATACGGATTTACTATCTGATAAATTCAGACGAATCATACTTCGGGACGTTGAGCTGAAATACGATATGGCGATATCACTTATCGTAAAAAACGCAACATTATGGCAAACTGATTATGCGGTAACGAATATTTATAAAAGTGTAAATGAAGAAGGAATATTGCTTTGAAGAACAAATATGACTATATAAACTACAAGCAGCAAAAAGCAGCGCAATCAATAAGAGAAGCCAGGTTGCTTATAGATAATGGCCTAAATGATACTGCTATTAGTAGATTATATTACGCGGCCTTTTACGCAATCAATGCATTGCTTTCAATTAACGGATTTAATCCCAAAACACACAGCCGCACTAAATCAATTTTCAACAAAGAGTTTATACTTACCGGTAAAATAGAAAGTCGCTTTTCGGATTTTTATTCTTTCCTTATGGCTAAAAGATTTGAAGCTGACTATGATGACTTTGTTTTTATAGATGAAAATAAGATAGAGTTGTTACTCACCGAAACTGAAGAATTTGTAGACAAAATAAATAGTTTGATAAAAATGCCTTAATTGGTTTTAGAATTCATCAGTCTTTTTAGAGAGAAAAAACTCGTCTGGAATAAATAAAACATTTACATTATTTCGTTTTTATTTTGGAGAAAATATTTATAAGCTAATTAATCCATGTTCTTTGATGGGGAAAAACCGCTGAAAATTTCTTCAGCGGCTTTCTTTATTTAATAAAAACTAAACTTCAATTTTCTCTTTCGCCGTCTCCCTCAATTCCCCCGCAGCCTCCACCATCGCTTTCAACGCTGCTTTTGTTTCCGGCCATGCCCTTGTTTTTAATCCGCAATCGGGGTTGATCCAGAGTTGTTTCGCAGGAATTACCTTCATCGCTTTGTGAATTAAATCTACCATTTCTTCTTTGGAAGGGATACGTGGTGAATGAATGTCGTAAACGCCCGGGCCGATATCATTCGGATATTTGAACGCTGCGAAAACATCCAGCAATTCCATTTGAGAGCGTGAGGTTTCAATGGTGATTGCATCAGCATCCATGGCGGCGATATCTTCAATAATATCATTGAATTCGGAGTAGCACATGTGTGTATGAATTTGCGTTTCATCTTTTACACCTGATGAAGAAATTCTAAATGCCTTCACTGCCCAATCCAAATATTCTCGCCAATTTTCTTTACGCAATGGCAATCCTTCACGAATGGCAGGCTCATCAATTTGTATCACTTTGATATTCGCATTTTCCAAATCAACTACTTCGTCGCGTATCGCAAACGCAATCTGCATGCAGGTTTCAGAACGAGGTTGGTCGTTACGTACAAAACTCCATTGTAAAATGGTAACCGGCCCAGTCAACATTCCTTTGACTAATTTTTTGGTGAGCGATTGCGCATATTTTGTGTAATAAACAGTCATCGGATTTTTCCTTTCCACATCGCCAACGATGATGGGAGGCTTTACACAGCGACTGCCATAACTCTGCACCCAACCGTTTTGGGTGAATACAAATCCTTCTAATTGTTCCCCAAAATATTCCACCATATCGTTGCGCTCAAACTCGCCATGCACCAATACATCAATACCTAACTCTTCCTGCCAACGAATAGATTCTTCGATTTCTTTTTTTATGAACGCATCATATTCCTCATTAGTTATTTCACCTTTTTTCAATTTGGCACGCCAGCTTCTCACTTCTTTAGTTTGTGGGAAAGAACCAATTGTTGTGGTAGGAAATAAAGGAAGATTCAATTCTTTTTGCTGTGATGATTTTCTTGCATTAAAACCACTATTTCTTTTAATATCTTTTCCGGAAACTGCTTTTATCCTGTCTTTTATTTTTTGTTTGTGAACAAGTGAAGATTCTTTCTTACTCTCAATAGCTTTTTTATTTTCTGCTAATCTTTTCAAATTTTCTGCTGATGGATTTTCTGCTAAAAGTGCTGCCAATGTTACTACTTCATCAATTTTCTGTTTCGCAAAGGCCATCCAGTTTTTAACTTCTGCGGGAAGATTTTTTTCATCAGTTTCCAAATCTAAATCACAGGGCACATGCAGTAAAGAACAAGATGGCGCAATCATAATTCTATCGGCACCTACAGCTTTCTTCGCTTTATTAATTAACTGAAGTGAATTGGTAAAATCATTCTTCCAGATATTTCTTCCTTCTACTACACCCAGTGAAAGATTTAGTTTTGATTTCCGGATATCTGTTTCCAAAATATCATCTAACTGCAAAGGACAACGCACCAGGTCGAGATGTAATGTTTGTACAGGAAGATGTAAAACCGTTTGCAGATTATCACCATAACATTCAAAATAAGTAGTGAGAATAATGTGCAAATTTGGAAATGCCTTTTTAATATCGCTATACACCCTGGTAAAAATTTTTCTTTCCGCATCGGTAAGATTCAATGACAAGCAAGGTTCATCAAACTGGATATAATGCGCGTTGGCATCATCTAATTCTTTCAACACTTCCAAATAAACCGGTAGTAAATTTTTAATTAATTCCAAACGGTGAAAGCCTTCTTCCTTTTCTTTTCCCAATAACAAATAGGAAACGGGTCCCAGCAAAACAGGCTTTGCATTAAAGCCTTCTCTCTTTGCTTCCTGGAATTCATGAATGATTTTTTTGGAGAAGAAACAAAATTTTTGGTTGGTTGTAAATTCAGGAACGATAAAATGATAATTGGTATCAAACCATTTGGTCATTTCCATCGCAGTAATATCATAATCTCCTTTTTGATACCCCCTCGCCATCGCAAAAAGCAAATCAATATCGGGCAATTGTTTTTGATCCATCAATGAATGAAATCTTTCGGGAATAGCGCCTACCATGAGGCTTGTATCTAACACATGATCGTAAAAAGAAAAATCATTGCATGGAATAAGATCAATGCCGGCCTCTTTCTGCAATTGCCAGTTTTGATGCCGAATATTTTTTGCGGTCTGTTCCAATTCCGCTGCTGAAATTTTACCAGCCCAATATTGTTCGTTAGCTTTTTTTAATTCACGATGATTGCCTATTCTGGGATATCCTAAATTGTGGGTAAGCATAAAATAATTTTTTAAAAATTAGAAGACAAAGCTATGTACAAGATAAATATCCTTTTATTTAGTACAATATTTAGAATTTTTTTCTATAATTGAAGATTTTATAGAAAATAATTCTATTTAGAGGATTGAGTTTTATCTTTGACAGCAAAATAAACTCTTTAAAAAATGATAGATACCATTGATAAAGATATACTAAGATTGTTGCAGGAAGATGCTCACATTACTAACCGTGAAATTTCACTAAAGCTCCATCTCACCACTACTCCGGTGCATGAACGAATCAAGCGCCTGGAAAAAGACGGTTACATCAAAAAATATGTAGCCATTCTTGATAAAGAAAAATTAGAGAAAGGTTTAACTGTTTTTTGCAATGTTTCTTTAAAGCAACATACCAATGAAAATGGGAAAAAACTGGTACAGGAAATCCAATCGATACCTGAAGTCGTAGAATGTTACAACATCGCCGGCGACTATGATTTTTTGTTGAAAATATTGGTAAAAGATATGCCGGCTTATCAAAAATTTGTATTGGGTGTATTAGGCACGTTGAAGAGTATCGGAAGTGTAAAAAGTATTTTTGTGATGGGAGAAATAAAACACACGACTTCTGTTCCGTTTTAAAAATGGAACTAATGCCGGTTTTCTATCCACACAGACACAGAACCCTCTATCTCATATTTTTTTTCTTCTTTACCGTGATCTTTATAATGAGCACCATACAAATATGGATAAAAAACACAAGGTAAATTGCTCTTCAAATGGCGTACCGAATAAATTACAGGGCATAAAAACGAAGAAAGAATAATGTATTAATAAATTTAAAAACAGGAATAAAAGTTGGTTTACTGGTCCGTTTCATTATTCATTTTCTGATAATTTTCATTAATTGTTTTCTCAAATTTTTCAAGAATAAGTTTTATTTTATCCAATGTGGGTATGTCAATAATTTTATTGTCATTGCTGACTTTTGTGGATGCAAAAGAAATTAAAAGCTGAAGCTCTTCAATATTTTTTGCTTCAATAACGCGCAGAGTCTCGAGTAAAGCACTATGTCCATATTTACCATCGGTTGAGGCAGTGATCAGTATGGTTGGCTTATGAGAAAATTCACTTGTGCCAACCGTCCAGTCTATCGCATTTTTTAAACTTCCGGGAACTCCGTGTGCATATTCCGGTGTGCAAATTATTACACCATCTGCGTCATTCAACAATTGCCTGAAATGACTTACTTCCTTTGAAACATTCTCATTATCATCATCCGGGTTGAAATGTGGTAATAAAGAAAGTCCGTTATAAAATTTTATTTCAAAAATGTTTTTTGAAATTTCTGAGATTGCTTTTATCAACCGATGATTCGTAGATTTTTGCCTTGTGCTACCTGAAATAGCCAATATTCTTTTCCTATTTTTCATAATTTATTTTAAAACCTGGGTAACAAATTAAGTTACAAAAATTGGTTTAAAATCCTTTTGAAAAAAACCCTTTGGGAACTCGTTTTTCAATAAAAGATTTGCCGCGATTTTACCTAAGGCATCCGAACACATTGCCGAGTAACCGTTTCCACCAGCCGCAACAAATATTCCATTTTCCACTTCACCGATATAAGGTTTGCCATGTTGGGTATAAGAAACAATACATTTTCCTGCATCACATTGTTCTATGGAAAGTTTTGGAATTAAATTCTTCAATGCTTCTTTCATTATTTTTAAATTGACCCCACGATTTTCTTTTATAAACCATTCCTGCACTTCACTTAAACTATCAAAATAAATATCATCAGGTATATTCGCACCCATTTTCAAATAAAAATTTCCATCAGGATATTGAATGGGGCGCACCAAATAAATATCCTGTATTTCCGGCTGATTAATTTTGTATAATAATGAAGGAAGATTTACCAGGCGAAAAGCTTCTGCCTGGTTCATTTTCACCAGTATGGTCGTTTCACTCTTAAGACGTAATAATAATTTTCTTTTTAAAAGATGAAAGAAATTGATAAAAGCTCCGGAGGTTATTAATACTTTTTTTGACCTGTAAATTTTCCCATCCAGGGTTTCTATTTTTATTGTATCTTTTTCATGCACCACGCCTTTCACTGTGCCGTTAAATAAAGCGCCTCCATTTTTTCTAAACAGAAATTGTTGGGCTTTTATTAATAAACGTGGGTTGATGTGACCGGATGGCGAAGGCTCAAATATTCCGTTCGCAGATGCAGGAAAATTAAATTCAGGTATAAATGAATGCAATGATTTACCCGATTGAAATAATTGATATGGTATATCAAAAACTTTTGCCTGCTCTGCTATTTTTTTAAAATATGCATCCATCCCTGAAGGGTTTACATATAAACAACCTTCATTGGAATGAAATATAATTTTGGTTTCCCTCTCTATAGCATCATATTCATTCGCAGATTGCTGATTGAGAAAAGTAAAAATTTCATCCTTTCCAAACATTCTTTGAATCCTGGAATTATCGTAATGACTTGAAAAAATAATTTTTTCGTTCAAAGCTCTTTCTTCATCAGGACCTATCAATGCAACATTTTTTTCGGATTCACTTATATATTTTGCTGCTGCCGAGCCTATTAAACCTGCGCCAATTATAATACTGTCATAAATCATTTGTCAATAATTTAAACTTTTAATTTTTCTTCCCATCGCGCTGTCATTAATCAGTTCTTCCAGGCGTTTCATTTTAGTGGCTTCCTGTTTGGCAGTCATAACCCAATGGATCGCGGTTCTTTGATATGATGGCGCCATGGATTGAAAATATTTCCACGCTTTTTTATTGGCTTTGAACTTTTTTAAAAAAACATTGGATAATGTTTCCGGTTCTTTTTCATAAGAATAAATCTTTGATTTATGTTCTTTTCTTTTTGAATAAGCCTCTATCCCTGCAGGATACATTAATCCTTTTTGAGTAAGTTCTTCTACTTTTTTAATGTTGATTGCAGACCAGATGCTTGTTGGTTTTCTTGGTGTAAAGCGAATGCAATAGCTTTCTGCATCAATTGATTTTCTGATTCCATCAATCCATCCAAAACATATTGCTTCATCTACAGATTCGCCCCATGTGATACTTTGTTTTCCACTATTTACTTTGTAAAAACCAACTAACAATTCTTTTGCTTTCTCATGATTTTTTTCAAGCCATTTTCTGAAAGAAGATTGCGTTGGGAAAAAAGTTGGTTTGTTTAAATTATTATCTATCACAGAATCATTTTCGGGCAAAATTAAATTTCTTAAAAAATTTACAGTAAAAAAAGAAATAATGGAAATTCTGATTTTGGTTTGACTTTTGAAGTATATTTAAAAATTCTATTTATGCCCGAAGGCCCGACAATAATTATTTTAAAGGAAGAAGTTCAATCATTTATAGGAAAAAAAATTATAAAAGTAGAAGGAAACAGCAAACTGGATATCCAGCGGCTATCAGGAAAAAAAATTCTTGATTTTAAAAGTTGAGGGAAACATTTTTTAATTTGTTTTAAAGATTATTTTACAGTTCGCATTCATTTCATGTTATTTGGTAGTTATCGTATCAATGAGCAAAAAGAAAGTGTGCCAAGATTAAGATTGATTTTTGCTAAAGGTGAAATTAATTTTTATGCCTGTTCCATAAAATTTATTGAAGAGGATTTAGACGATATCTATGACTGGACATCAGATGTGATGAGCGATATGTGGAATCCGAAAGCTGCTAAACAAAAATTAAAAGAAATACCCAATGCCCTTGTATGTGACGCGTTACTCAATCAGAATATTTTTACGGTGTAGGTAATATCATCAAAAATGAAGTGTTTTTCAGAACGCGTATTCTTCCGGAAAGCCGTATTGGAAATATTCCTGAAAAGAAATTAAATGAATTAATAAAAGAGGCCCGCAATTATAGTTTTGATTTTTTGAAATGGAAAAAGGAGTATGCTTTAAAAAAACACTGGTTGGCTCACATCAAATTGATTTGCCCCCGATGCAATATCCCTTTCATCAAAAAACATTGTGGTAAAACAAACCGCAGAAGTTTTTTTTGTACCAATTGCCAGGTTTTGTATTAGATAGCATAAGATTGAATTTGCTTTTTAAAAGTTTGGCATTTTCATTGTAATTAAGTTTTTAAAAACTTAATACTATGATACGTAAATTAAAATCGGGGGAATACAGATTATACTCGAGGAAATTAAATCCCAAAACACATAAGAGAAGAAACCTGGGAACATTTTCAACAAGAGAAGCTGCCGAAAAACATGAAAGGGAAGTTCAGTATTTTAAACGGCATTAAGCAAATTCTTTAGGAATTGAATTGACAGCATCTATCCTGCAAGAAAAGAGATTATGTAAGACAAGGCTGCAAGAATTCTTAAAATAATGTCATACGGTATAGTGTCGGATTTGAATTTAATAACTTCCTTTTGCAAAAGTATCGCCTTGACTCATATCTCCGGTATCATATCCTTTTTTAAACCAATACATCCTTTCGGCAGAAGTGCCATGAGTAAAAGTGTCCGGGGTGATGGTTCCCTGAAATTCTTCCTGCAACCGGTCGTCTCCAACCGCATTTGCAGCGCTTAATCCTTCCTGTATATCTTCTGCATTAATTACGTTTTTCATTTTTTGATCATAATGCGCCCACACACCCGCATAAAAATCGGCTTGTAATTCGAACCTTACCGAATATTTATTGTAATCCGTTTCGCTTAATTGTTGCTGAAGCTGTTGCATTTTTTGAGTTACTCCCAGAAGGTATTGTACATGATGGCCTACTTCGTGTGCGACTACATAAGCCATAGCAAAATCTCCCTTAGCGCCAAACTGATCTTTTAATTGTTGTGCAAACGCAAGATCTAAATACACATCATGGTCTGCAGGGCAATAGAACGGGCCGGTGGATGAACTTGCAGTTCCACAGGCAGTAGATGTAGAACCGCGATAAAGAACTAAAGTTGGATCAGTATATGTGCGGCCCATATCGCTGAATAATTTTGTCCATACATCTTCAGTATCTGCAAACACTACTTTTACAAAAGCCGCTTCTCTGTCATCAGCCGCCTTTTGATCTGCAGTCATTTCAGTTTGTTGCTGTTGCGGCTGTTGTACCAATTGGTTCAGGTCGTTGATATCGCCATCGCCTAATAAAAATTTGGCAAGAATAAATATCACACCAATCACGCCGCCACCGATAGCCAGCCCGCCACCGGATACGCCACGGCGGTCATCCACGTTATCACTTTCTCTTCTTCCCTGCCATTGCATAATAATAAATTTTAAATGTTGAAATTAAATTGGAACAAATATATTTATTTCCCGCCTCTATAAGTCGTAAAGGATCTTTTTATTAAGCATGAGTATGCCTGCAAATTTATTCAGGTAAACGACTTATCTGTTTCTTTTTGCTTTTACTCTTTCTTTAAAAGCCTCAATTGCATTTTTTGTAAAATCGCTCAGGATCAATCGCCCGCTTATAGCAGCCCTTTCTTTTAAAAGAGTGTCCCAGTCTTCTGTTCCATGCCAAAACATTTTCTTCATTTCTGCCATTGCTTCGGGATTAAAGTGTGCCAAAGAATTAGCAAGGCGATCCACCGCTTCATCCATATCATTTAACGATTGATGTACTTCTGCAAATAAGGCTTTTTGCTTGGCCCAATCGGCATTTCTCCAAAGAGTGCTATCCATAGCGAGCTGGCTGAATGCAGAAGCGCCAATTTTTCTTTTTATGGCCGGACCAACAACAAACGGCGCCATCCCAATCGAAAGTTCACTTAATTTTACATCTACATCTTTCACTGCTATCGCATAATCTACTGCAGCAGCCAACCCTACGCCGCCGCCTACACATTTGCCATGTATGCGCCCAATGATCAGCTTGGGACATTTTCTCATCTCATTAATTACGTTAGCGAAACCGGAAAAAAATTCCGTTCCTTGTTTCTCGTTTTTAACTGCTATCAATTCATCGAAACTTGCACCTGCACAAAACGCGCCATTGCCGGCACTTCTTAATATTACCACTTTCGAGTCATGTGTTCCGGCGTAATGTATTTCCTGTGTGAGGGCGTCTAACATTTTTAAGGGTAATGAGTTACTCTGAGGATGAAAAAATTCAATGTTTGTGATTCCATGATCTGTATGAGATTTTACGTACCCTTCTTTTATTTCGTTCATCATAAAAAAATTATTGTAATAATGAAAAGTTTATATGTTGATAAAAGTCGAATTTCCCCTTCATTTATTTTTAATTTCATTTCGTAAAATTAATTCCTTTTTCTTATCATAGTAAGTATTGTACCTACGCCTATCAAAGGTGTTTCCGTGATATCTAAAATTTCTACATACCATTTTACAATCCCCTTCGGAATATCAATTCCTTTTACATGTCTTGTTTCAGGGGTTACCTCTTTCAATTCCTGTTCAATTTTTTCTTTGCATGTCAATTTAATATAAATTTCTGTACCGGGATAAACAGGTTTTGTAAAACGCAATTCTTCAATGCCGTAATTTAATAAAACAGGATTTTTTTCATAACTATCTACGAATAAACCTGCTGCAACGCTCATAATAAAATAACCATGCGCTACCTGTTGTTCAAACATGGTATCAGAAAAGTCTGTTGTTTTAATATGTGCATAAAAATGATCTCCACTTAAATCTGCAAACTTGTCAATATCTTCTGATGTAATTTTTCTTTTTTCAGTAACCAACTGGTCGCCGATTTTCAGTTCTTCAAAATATTTTTTAAACGGATGAACCGTATCAGTTTTTCCCTGTCCGCCCGGTTGATAAACATTGGTGATCGCGGTAAGCATTGTCGGTGAACCTTGCACTGCTACACGTTGCATGTAATGCCTTAAGCCGCGTAATCCACCCATTTCTTCGCCACCGCCTGCACGCCCCGGGCCGCCATGAGTCAGCATTGGTAATGGCGAACCGTGCCCGGTACTTTCCTTTGCGCAATCCCTGTTGAGTATTAGAATCCTTCCATGATAAGTACCTGCACCCAAAATGAAATTTCTCGAAAATTGTTCGTTCACTGTAACTATCGAACTGCACAAACTTCCCTTTCCTAATTTGGCAAGTGCAATTGCTTCATCCATATTTTTATAAGGCATAATGGTGCTTACCGGACCAAATGCTTCTACAGTGTGCGATTCATCATTTTCAAAAGGATGTTCATTTTTCAAAAGCAGCGGGCTTATAAAGGCGCCTTTTTTTTCATCGGCATCTATTAACTCCACGCTATCGAGGCTGCCATAAATAATTTGAGAAGAAGCTAATAATTTTTGAACCTGTTCCAACACTTCTTTCTTTTGTGATTGCCCTGCGAGCGAACCCATGCGTACTTTTTCATTTTCAGGATTACCGATAGTTG
>DASSHD010000635.1:0-4195 GCA_035693085.1 Hanamia sp.
ATTTCATCCCATCCAATCATCTTTTTCCCTTTGGAAATAATAAGTTTTTCTAATTTTTTTTCGAAATAGCTCTGCAATTCTTTTGTATTACCCAGCCCTTCCCGCTTCATTAATGCCCGGTCTTTCCAATGTTGCTCCCAAAAGCCTTTATAAGCTTCATCTCCGCCAACGTGGATATACTGCCCCGGGAATAAGGCAGCTATCTGAGTGAATATTTTATTTAATAACAGCCATGTAGAATCATTGGCTACACACAATACATTATCGACTGTATTTTTAATGCGTCCTACTCCCACCTGGTATTGCAACTGTGTGCAGGATAGATTCGGATAGGAAGCGATCAATGCCAGGCTATGTGCCGGCACATCCACTTCCGGCACAATGGTTACAAATCGCTCCCGGGCATATTCCACAATTTCTTTAATATCTTCCTGGGTATAATAACCCCCATAAGTCGCTTTTTCTCCAGGCTGCGCAATATCAAAACTACCCCAATCACCAGTACGGGGTGCACGCCAGGCACCAATTTTCGTTAGTCTTGGGAGACCATTTATTTCAATCCGCCAGCCGTTATCATCTGTCAGATGCCAGTGAAATACATTGTACTTGTATTTCGTCATTTGATCAATATATTTCTCCACAAATCCTTTTTGGAAAAAATGGCGGCTCACATCGAGCATCAACCCCCTCCAGCCAAAGCGCGGATAATCCAGGATACTTACACAATGAATATTCCAATTCTCATGAGTAATTTTGGATTTATTCTCAATACCCGGCGGTAATATTTGCATCAAAGTTTGTATGCCATAAAAAATCCCGGCAGGTTTATTTGCCCGGATATTAATACGATCTGGATTTACTTCCAGAACATATCCCTCTTTTCCAAGTACATCATCAGGTATCGTGTTTAAAACAAGACAAATAGCTTTTTCTTTTTTAGTAACAGTTCCTACCACCTTCAGATGATAGCCTGTAGGAACTAAAATCTTCTTTGAAAATAGATATGCTGTCTTCCAGACTTCTTTATCAGAAGAAGACACTTCAATTTTTACTGTAGTATCCAAATTGAACATGCCCTGGGCAGGTTGTATCTTAACCGGTTGCGGAATAATATTAAAAATGGATTGCTGAGAAATAGATTGCGCAAAAGCATCTGAAAAAAGAAAAGCTGATAGCTGCATTAAAATAAAAAGATTGAGTTTCATGGAAAATAATTTGATGAGGAAATAAAAAATGATATTTATTTTACGGTCTCTTTTTCTTCTAACTAATAATCACAAATAACTATACACCGGGACTTTTTGTCGCTACTTTACATTCTTTACATTTTTAATTTCAAAAAACACAACGCCATGATGTGAAAGTACAGGAGTCAATACCAATCTATTATCAATAATCTTTCGTGCAACCGTAACAGGGTGCATTGTTGCCAAAGATTTATATATACTCTCCCTCGAATACCAGTAGTCTCTATCAGATTTATTCACCAGATTCGCCGGTACATTTAAGGAATATTTTGACCAGGCAAAAGATTTGTTTGACAATCCTCTCGCTTGTTGGTCTGACCACCATGTAGGCCAAAAATTACCATGTGCGTCATCCAAAGTCCATTGTTTTATCGAAACTGTTGCTCCATGATTTTGAGAAATATTATTAATCACAATAGTTGGTGTTTCACTGGAAACCGCATTCATATTGTCATTGTAATTATATATCATCAAATGCACTACATGTGAAACAGTGTCAATGCTACAGACACCATTAATCTCATTTGTAGAATCCTTTGCTTTTCCGCTTACAATTAAGCTTACCCTATTCTCTCCTGCCATCTTATATCCTAATGAAGCAATATGAGCACTCACCGAGCGAACCCCTCCCAAAATCCCTTTAGTTGTAAATCCCCAGGTTGAAAACCAATCAGCATTCATATCAATCATCATCTTAAACATCCTCGCATCTGAAGCACCTTGAAAGCTAAGTGCAACGATCCTCGATATGAGTGCTCTGTTATCATCAACGGGCCCGCCCCATATTCTCCCTTCATCAATACCATATTTAAGATCTTTCAAGCCATCTGCTTTTGCCCTATCACGAAGCTTACCGATTGTGTTTTTTAAAGAAAGGCTATGTGCAATAGGCACACCAGGGCTCAGGTCGTAGTACGATGCACTTAAAAAGTTGATCTGGGTGCCTATGGTTCCTGTTTTGAAATTCACGCCTTTCGACACGTGATCAATGAAGTCTAATTCATCCCAAAGCCCGGGTGTAACTGTCATACTATGTGCTCCAACTATTAGATTATCCGCACCGATTGATGACTGCAAAGCCGCTACCGTATAATCATACAGCTTGAAATAGGCTATTTTAGTAGATGAAGGAGTACTATCAGCCGCTAAAAACCAATCCTTATTTTCATATTCCGTAAGTACACCCCAAGACCAGGTCTTTACTTCATTGATCCCAAATTCAGAAACTAAAGTATCTGCAAGAGCCTTTATATAATTATAATAAACGTCATAATTATACGGCGGCCGCACATTAACACCAAATACACCCATAACAGGATCAATTGAATATTTGAGCGGAACATTTCCTGTTATAATCATCGGCTTTAATCCATGGTTTACTAAGTTATGCAGTGCTGTAATAAGATCTTTAAACTTATAGTCAGTCAAATCCGAACGATTTTCAGGATTAACAAAGGGGTCTCTTTCTGCATTTCCTCCAGTTGCCGTCATAAACTGAATGGTCTTCAAAAAAGGGTAATTAGTTGAAAAATAGTTTCGTGGCAAATCGTGTGCGTTGTTGAGCCCATCTGTCTTGAAATCCCAAACATTGACATCCGAAAAAATATTTTTTATTGCCTGCGATTGAATAGAAAGGTCTATTGATATATTTTGTAATGATTTTTTGGAAGAAATTATTTTTGATGTATTACAATTACAAATGAACAACATCAAAGTTGCAGAGACAATTAAATATAGAAAAACCGAAAGTAATTTTCCATTCTTTTTCATTCTCTTATGTGTATTTAATTATCATTACTTTCCTGAAAAATTTATTTACTGCCTTTCTGTTTTATTTCACAAAACTAAAATGATATACCCCCGATCCTGCTTTCACGATAGTATATCCATCCTCAACCCCTTCAATCTTTAAATCTTTAGATAATGAAACAGCAATATTATTTTCTTTTATTTCATCTTTATTTCTTGTCGGGATATAAATAGTTGCAAAGGTGTTTGCAGGGATTTCTACGCTCATCAAAATTTTATTATCCTTCACTTTCCAATCACTGCGTATCATACCATAGTAGGTTTCCAGACTTCCGGACACACTACTTATGCTTTCATCAAAATGTGGCTTTATCCTTATATGCTTATAACCCACCCCGTCAAGGTAAGTGTCTATACCAGCCATCTCCCGGTACATCCAATCGCCAATAGCGCCATAAGCATAGTGGTTAAATGAATTCATGGATGGCGTTTCAAAAGTACTATCAGGTTTAATGCCATCCCATCTTTCCCAAATTGTTGTTGCACCCATCGTTACAGGGTATAACCATGATGGATACGTCTTTTGCAATAATAATTTATATGCAACATCTGTATAACCAAAGCGTGTAAGAACAGGGCACAAATAGGGAGTTCCTAAAAATCCTGTTGTCAAATGATCCTTATAATCATGAATATTTTTCACCAATCGAGCGGCAGCCTGCACTCTCATTGTGTCAGGAAGCATATCAAAATTCAAAGCAAGTACATAAGCTGTTTGAGTACCAGATATAAGTAGGCCATTTGGTGTGACATATTGTTTCATAAAGGCATCTTTTATGTTTCCAAGAAGTTTGGTATATTTCAAAACATCTTCCGATTTATCCAGCACTTTTGCCGAATTGATCAACAATTGTGTAGAATGCGCAAAGAAACATTGAGCAATCAGGTATTTATCGGTGATTGCAGCCAGGCCACGCCTGTCATTATCCGGAGCATAAGAAAGCCAGTCTCCAAAATGAGTCCCGGTATTCCACAGATAATTATTGCTATTTTGCTCCATATATCCTACCCAGGCTTTCATGCTGTGATATTGTTGTTCCAGGATTCTTTTGTCGGCGTAGGCCAGATACATATCCCACGGAATAATGGTAGCAGCATCTCCCCATCCGGTAGAGCCATTGGAATTAGCATGAAGTACA
>DASSHD010000636.1:0-5081 GCA_035693085.1 Hanamia sp.
TGTCGGCTATAGTTCACTGTTCAACTTTAGTCCGGGCTATCCGCTCATATCTTTTTTGGCGCTGCCACAATACTCTAAAAAAGGATATCCGCTTTTAGCCCGCAGTCAGTTAACTAAAGATTATATATTGGGCATAGAAAAATAAGCTCACAGTAAAACAACCTACCTACCGTTAGGCAGGCAAATAAGCAAGATTCTCAATTTAAAAAATTGAAAATTATAATTAAGAATAACTGAAAATAAACTATGGCAAAAATAATAGGAATTGCAAATCAAAAAGGTGGCGTAGGGAAAACCACCACAGCGATAAATCTTGCTGCAAGCCTTGCTGTGCTTGAGTTTAAAACTCTGCTCGTAGATGCAGATCCGCAGGCAAACAGTACAACGGGCGTTGGTTTCAACCTTCATAATGTAACTACCGGAGTTTATGATTGCATGGTAAATGAAACACCTGCAAAAGATGTGATCCTGAAGACTGAGATACCGTATCTGGATCTGATGCCATCGCATATAGATCTGGTAGGAGCAGAAATAGAGATGATCAATTATCCCGATCGTGAAACAGTTTTGAAAAAAATTTTAGAACAAATTCGTGATCAATATGACTTCATCATCATTGATTGTTCACCATCTTTAGGATTGATTACTGTTAATGCACTTGTAGCATCAGATAGTGTGATCGTTCCTGTACAGGCGGAGTTTTTTGCTTTGGAAGGATTAGGAAAATTATTGAACACTATCAAAATAGTTCAGAACAGGCTTAATCCCGCACTACAGATTGAAGGGCTTTTAATGACGATGTATGATGGCCGTTTGCGTTTATGCAATCAGGTAGTAAACGAAGTAAGGCGTCATTTTGAAGACATTGTTTTCAATAGTGTTATTCATCGTAATACCAGGCTGAGCGAAGCGCCCAGCTTTGGTAAACCAGCGATACTTTACGATGCGGAAAGCAAAGGGGCTATAAATTATCTGAATCTTGCAAAAGAAGTCCTTCAAAAAAACAACATGACAAAGATGACTCAAAAGGAAAAAGTTTTGGAACATCCATAAAAAAATTACAAAAAAATACTACCAGAAGTAATAAATGAAAATGAATACACCCAATAGAAAAGAGGCTTTAGGAAAAGGTATCCGGTCGCTGTTACAAAATATAGATACCGACCTTTCGGTTACTGAAAAGAGTTTAATAAAAGGATCTTCTGAAAAAGCAAATGCTGTAAATACAAGGATCCCTCTGAATCAGATAGAAGCCAATCCCGGGCAACCACGGCATGATTTTGATGAAAATTCATTGAGTGAACTGGCAGCTTCTGTAAAAATGCACGACATTATTCAGCCAATAACGGTCACTAAAATCAGTAATGGGAAATATCGCATTATCGCAGGAGAAAGAAGATTTCGCGCAGCAAAAATTGCCGGACTTGCAGATGTCCCGGTTTATATAAGAGATGCAAAAGATTCAAAAATACTCGAGCTTGCGTTGCTCGAAAATTTACAACGCGAAGATCTGAATGCTATTGAAATTGCATTAAGTTACAAGCAATTGATGGAAGAATTGGATTACACACAGGATCAGCTTGCTGAACGAATGGGCAAAGAAAGAAGCACAGTTACTAATTACATCAGGCTATTAAAATTACCACCGGATATTCAGGCAGCAGTAAGAAACGGGCATATTAGTATGGGACATGCAAGGGCGCTCATCAATGTAGATGTGGTAGATAAACAACTATATATTTTTAATGAAATAAAAAGCAAAGAACTTTCTGTACGCCAGACCGAAGAACTGGTAAGAAAGATATATACTCAGGGTAAATCCGCTGTTAATAATTCGGTAAAAACCATGCTACCACCATCTTTGAAGAAAATTGAAGATAATTTAGCATCACATTTCAGCACGAAAGTAAAAATGACTCACAGTAAAAAAGGAACCGGCACCATCACTTTCGATTATTTCTCGATAGAAGAACTTAATTCTTTATTAGATAAGATGCAGGTTTCGGTAGATTAAATTATGCCAGCACGCTCATTATTTATTGTATTCTTTTTCTCCCTTTTCATATTACCGGAAACTGCTATTTTTGCACAGCAAAAAGAAGACTCTCTTCATAATCAAAAAGAAGATACCATCACCGTTCATACATATCAGAAAGATTCTTCAGAGATAAAACAGGAAGATACTGCTGTTATAAAAAAGGATAGTATTATCATTTCTGAAAATAAAATCACGGAAACTTCCATTCCAAAAAAAATATCTAGAGATAGCAGCATTGAGAAAAGATTCAATCCAAGAAAGGCTACGCTACGTTCTGCAATATTACCCGGCTGGGGACAATTCTATAATAAAAAATATTGGAAAATTCCTATCATATATGGAGCATTGGGAATTACTGCAGGAGTATTTTTTTATAATTTAAAAACGTATAAACAATTAAGAAATGCAGTTATTTACCGGTACGCAGGGACCGCTGCAGATAGCGCGAGAGTGCCCCCGGATCTTCAGTTCCTCGATACAGAATCTCTGATACAAAACAGAAATATCTTCCGGCAGAATATAGATTATTCAGTTTTGGTTTTCCTTGGTTTCTGGGTACTGAATATTATTGATGCCGATGTTGATGCTAATTTAAAGGCATTCAATGTAAGCCCTGATATCAGCATGAAGTTACATCCGGCATTTAACAATACTACCGGCAGTCCGGGCATTTCTTTAGTTTTCTTTTTTAAAGAAAAAAGTAATCAGCCAAGAATGCCGCTTCCTTAATTTTTTTTATTACAATTTGAGCTAATTGACGAATTTTAAACTTTAATAATTTTTATTTCTATTTATGAAAATCGCTTTATTAGGATACGGTAAAATGGGACACATCATTGAAGAAATTGCTTTGCAAAGAAAACATGATATTGTATTGCGGATTAATGACGAAAATCTGGGTGACCTTACAAAAGAAAATATCCAAAATGCGGATGTCGCTATTGAATTCACCAATCCACAAAGCGCGGTTGATAATATTTTATTTTGTTTGAATCATAACATACCGGTGGTTTGCGGAACTACCGGATGGTTGTCTCAATTAAAAAATATTGAAGAAAAATGCAAAGATGTAAACGGCGCTTTTCTATATGCCAGCAATTTCAGTGTAGGAGTAAACATTTTTTTTGAAATTAATAAAAAATTAGCAGCCCTGATCAAAACACATCCGGGCTATAATGTAAGCATCGAAGAAATTCATCACACTCAGAAAAAAGATGCGCCAAGCGGAACAGCGATTACTCTTGCCGAACAGATCATTAATACTTCAGACAAAAAAAATAAATGGGTAAACAACGAAACTGAAAATAAAAATGAACTTTCAATCATCAGTAAAAGAATTGATGAATTTCCGGGAACTCATTCCGTAAAATATTTTTCAGATATAGACGACATAGAAATCATACATACCGCTCACAACCGGAAAGGATTTGCCGAGGGCGCTGTACTGGCAGCAGAATTTATAAACGGGAAGAAGGGAATCTTTTCAATGAAAGATGTTTTGGGGTTTTAGAAAAGTTCTTCTCAATTGAAAATCTTTAAGAAATAGGAATCTCGTTTTTTTGTGTGTTTACTGATCCTTATTCTAATTTACTATTGAAATAAAATCTCTGATAAATGTACGTTTACTGTTTGTTATGATGTGATCTAAAAAAACTAATCAATCAACCTGATTTCTTTTTTAGTCTCCTACAATTTAATTCAAAAAAAAACTTCCAGTTTCTGGAAGTTTTTTACAATGATTATTTTTTCAATTAAAAATTATAAGCCAGACGCAGATTTATAGAGCCTGTAGTATAACTGTTTTTAGAAAATGCAAGATACTTAAGAGCGATATCAAAATCAGGGCTTACATAATAACCAATGCTGGGAGCATAACCAAATGCGCCACCACCACCGGAAGCAGTAGATAAAACATACCCCAACTGAGCATGGCCATAAATTTTATTATCTTGTCCAAAAAAGAATTTTGCACCTGCTAAAATAGGAATAACCCCACTGGTATGCCCACCACCTTTTACGGAATAAGATTCGTAACCTGCGCTTGCAGTGATCTTTGTAGTAGGAGCGACAGCAAAATCTGCCTGGAGGTCGCCACCATAAGCCAGCGATAAGCCCGTAGTGGTAGGGAGACCAATATTGCCTGCAATACTTACTACAACTGGTTTTGAATCCTGCGCCTTTACGCCAATAGCTGTGAATATAACAGCAGCCATTATTAAAATTAATTTTTTCATTTTGTTTTTTTTGGTTTAGAAATTTGTTTTTATAGTTACTTTGATACGCAAAGATGAGATAATATTTCTAATTGTACAATTCAGACTCTGAGATGCTTTTATAAAATGCTTTTTTAGTATTTCATTAAAAAATAAATCATAATTTCCTTAAAAAGTATAGGATACACGCAGATTTATGCCACCAACCAAAAACCCATATTGTGCAATACCGGTATAATTCAAATCTGCGCTGAGATGGGGATTGATCTGGTAACCCGCCGCAGGTACTATACTCGCGAGAATTCCTCCATGAGCATAAGTAGGTATAGCAGCGCCAGCCTCAAAAGAAACAAATGCATCGGGAATAAAGTGGAACTGAAAACCCCCAAGAACAGGAATAAAAGAAATACCTTCTCCTCCACCCTTTCTGAAAAAATTCAAATATCCTGCAGTAGCGCTCAAAGAAGTTTGATTCGAGAGAGCATACTTTGCACCTATGTTTACTCCTGTAGTAAAACTATAAACCGAACTGAAAAGACCTGTTGGTATTCCTGCATCCACAGAAACCAAACCAGAAAATTTCTGATTTGTTTTCTGTGCCTGGGCGCCAGAAAACAAAAGGAAAAGAAAAAGAGAGAGAATAATTTTCATTTATTTGTTTTAAATGGATGCGGAAAATAAAAAAGTTAAGAATTACAGAGTTACCTAAAAAAAAACTGTTTCAAAAGTACAATAGAATACTTTTGAAACAGTTTGAATTGAGATAAAATCTTATATTATTTATTACTACCAAATGCGTAATGAATACCTACCATGAAAGCGCTATTTTT
>DASSHD010000637.1:0-5787 GCA_035693085.1 Hanamia sp.
CTTAGAGTAGGTTCAACTGCTCCAGGAGATTCCATGCATTTTCAAAATTTAAACCTGGTATTGGCCAGCGATTCTAAAGGTTGGGATGGAACGGGCATGGATGATATATTCGAAGTAAGGAAAAATATTTCTGCGGGTCCATTATCTTTTAAAAGGCCTGGTGATTACACCTTTTCCATTGCACAGATCATGAGGGAGAATCCTTTAAAATATATTTTGGATGTCGGCGTAAGGGTAGAAAAAGTAAAAATGTAAAAGGGATTTGCTATATAACGTCTTTTTGCTTTGCTGCCTTTTTTAAATCCTCTGTCTATATGGCTTATCAAATTCTTAAAAACAAATTTAAAGTAAGGCCTCTCAGGATTATTTATATTTTTTACTGGTTCCTGCTGATTTATATTCTCGCTGCTCTTACATTCTGGTATATTGCACTCAAGAAACAAAATACGGAAATCTTTCTTTACAGGATGGAAATGGCAGGAGTAAACGAGACAGGCCATGTTCAAAAAGTGAAAAAGATAGAAAGTGAAAGACAAAGAAAGATCACGCAATATGATAGTGAAGCAATTACTTTCCTGCTTTTATTAATAGCGGGGGCGTTTTTTATTTTCAGGCTTATAAGGAGACAATTGTTACAATCGCATCAGCAGCAGAATTTTATGATGGCGATAACTCATGAATTGAAAACTCCTATCGCAATTACCAAACTCAACCTGGAGACTATGCAAATCCGGAAACTTGATCCCGTTCAACAGAAGAAATTGATACAAAGTACTATAGAGGAAGCTATTCGCCTCAATACCTTGTGTAATAATATGCTTTTGATGAGCCAGATAGATGCCGGCGGATACACACTTGCCAATGAAAAATTTGATTTGGCCACTTTTGTTGGCGATAGTACAGAAGATTTCATTACCCGTTTTCCTGACAGAAAAATAGAAATGGAATTGAAAGATGAAATAATGATTACAGGAGACAGGCTTTTATTGCAGCTTGCGATTAACAATCTTTTAGATAATGCAATTAAATATTCAGGAAAAGACGATGTAGTTTTGGTAAAAGTATTTCAGAAACAGAGGAACATCTTCCTCCAGGTAATAGATGAAGGGAAAGGTGTTACTGCGCGGGAAAGGGGGAAAATCTTTGAGAAATATTTCAGAGGCGCTCAGATGCAGGCAAAAGGGACGGGGTTAGGCCTTTACCTTACAAGAGAAATTGTAAAGCAACATCATGGGGATATAAGGATGACAAACAATGTTCCAAAAGGGTGTGTTTTTGAGATCCGGTTTAAAACTTTAAAAAATTAAAAATCGTAAATCCTTTATTATGCAATCAAAAAAACTTTCAATTTTACTTGTTGAAGATGAAGAAAATTTGCAGGATACCTTAAAATTAAATTTTGAAATGGAAGGATACAATGTCGCTTCTGCCTATAACGGCGAAGAGGCACTCACGAAACTCCACAATGAATATTTCGATCTTATTATTCTTGATGTAATGCTTCCCGAAATTGATGGAATAACAGTCTGTGAAAATATAAGATTAAGCAACACTGAAATTCCAATTTTGATGTTGAGTGCTAAAAGCCAAAGCACAGATCGGATATTAGGGCTTAAAAAGGGTGCCGACGATTATGTTACCAAGCCTTTCAGCCTGGAAGAATTGCTGATAAGAGTAAGAATGTTAATTAATAAAAGTCAAAAGATTTCAGCTAAAGAGCCTGTTACCGATGTTTACAATTTTGGAAAAAACGTAATCAATTTCAAATCTTTGGAATGTACCACCAAAGCAGGAGAAGCTATAGCGCTCACAAAAAAAGAATCAATGCTTTTAAAACTGCTTATCGAAAATAAAAACGAAGTAGTTCCACGGGAAAAAATACTTCAATCGGTGTGGGGATACAATGTATATCCTACAACACGCACTGTAGATAATTTTATTTTAAACTTCAGGAAATATTTTGAAGATGATAGCCGCAATCCAAAATATTTTCATTCTGTAAGGGGCATCGGATATAAGTTTACTAACACCTCCAATGGATCCAATTAATAGGTAAACAGGAATCCGCATTATTTGTCTGTTTACTGAAAAATAAAATCATCAGATCAAAATGAGAAACATTTTACCTTAGTACACTTTGGGGAATTTTTCTCTCTCTAAACTCAAAGTCTAATAATTACAAACCTGTTTATCCAGCAGCGACACTACTTCAGACGCTTTTTCAAAAATACTATTCAAATGATTTACATTGGAAGGCGGTGCATATAAATTAATTTCCACTTCATCCAGGAGTGATGTCAACATCAGTGAGGTACCGAGGCTTACATTGCATTTATCCAATTCTTCATTCAATCTTCTTTTGGTTAGTTCATTGGCGGGTACCTTAAACTTTGCCGCCAGGTATTTTTTTAAAGAAGCATCAAGTGTATGAAAAAAACCTTTGCTATCCTGAGCTACTAATTTTTCATGAACTTCCAACAATGGATTTTCAGGAATTATAAATTCTTTTTCAGGTTCTTTTTTTTCATTTTCCAGGTCATCCAGTTTAATTTTTGTTTCTAAAAGATTTTCACTTTTATTTTTTCTGATGATCATTAAAATAATTAATAAAATAATTCCCAGGATTAATACAATGCCCGCAATTAATTCTGTTTTGGGATTGATAATGCTATTACTTGCAGCGTTATTATTACCCGGATTTTTTGCATACGAATTTTTGGGAACGCCGGTCCCTTTACTTACATCAATTTTCAACGATGAAGTGTGCACGGTTTTATAAGTAGCCGTTTCCGGATCAAAATAAGAAAATGAAAGAGAGTCAATTTGATAATCTCCGGGTTTTGAAACAGTAAATGGGAAAGTAAATACTTTGCTCCCCTGCATAGGTACGGCATTTCTATTGATGTTATCTTTTATCTGGGCATCATACCCGTCAATACCGGCAGGCCATTGAATTGAAGGGGCGTTTATCAATTGAATATTTCCCTTTCCACTTATTGTAACTTTCAGGCTCCCTGCATCATCGGTAGTAATATTATTTTTTGCCAGGGACGAAGTAATTTCAAAATCGCCAACGGCTCCTTTGAAAGAAGCCGGTTTGTCTGTAACAGGCAATGGCTTCACGTTAATGGTAACTGAAGGAGTTTTTAATGTAACATTTTTTACCACCAATCCATCGGCAGGAATTCCTGCATCTCCAAAATTTTCGAGCATGCCAAAAAAATCATCACTGTTTTGTGAATTAGCGTAAGCTGATTTTATATAAGTTACTTTATTATCCGCCACTACAGGATCAAGAGTGAAGTCTCCCGGTTGCAGAGGATACAATTCTACTTTTCTTAAAGTATAAACATTGTACATGCGGCCATTATATTTTTCCTGTATGGCATTATTATTTACCGGAAGATCGCTTACAGAAAAACCATTAAATGAAGGCGCGTCTGTGACAGTAGTTTCAGAATGAAGACGGGTATAAAGTTTAAAAGATGCTACAATAGGTTCTCCTACATAACAACTTGTTTTGCTGACGTCCAATTTTATAAAAAGATTCTTTTTAGTTTTCTCTGCAACATTATCACCTGGTTTTAAAATATAATCATCAAATTGTTGAGCAGCCGGAACTGTGGGAAGATCAAAATTGAAATTGGGTAGAGAAGGGAAAGCCGGTAAGGAACCTGCAGAATTATTATTATTATTATTCGGATGTAAAGTAGATGCATTGGTAACCTGAACTGTAACCGGATTACTCTTATATTCTTTTCCATCAGCACGGGCGGTTGCTGATCCAATGGTAAATGTTCCGGGTGACTTAGGCTGCAAAGCAAAACCGACTGCCACATACTGGCTCACGCGGCCGTTAATATTACTTGTGCTGCTTTCCTGGTTAGGGCCGCTTACTACATTGAAATTTTTAAAAGCGGGCGGAACAATGCTTTCTACATTAGAGGCATTTTCTACTTTAAACTGAATTTGTAACAGATCATTTTTACCTATTGTTTTATTGGGACAAACGACTGAAAATTTTACCTGGGCAAATGAATTGTTTCCAATTAAAATTGCTGTAAGAAAAATGATGCAAGCAAATAATTTATTTAACCGGGATTGTAAAAATGTAACCATTTCTTCAGCTAAGGATGAGCTACAAAAATACTTTTAATTGAATTTAAAAAAAGGTTAATAGAATAAGCTGTTGTTAAAAATCCTTTAAGGAAGATCGCCTTGCAAAGGCCTGATTATAATATCTTCCACGCATGCCTGTGGGGAAAGTAAAGATGCTGCATAAATCATATTTGAGATATCATCTACTTCCATAATTCTGGATGGAAGCACTCCCGATCCGGACCAAGATGATGTATAAACAGCTCCGGGATATACAGTAGTTACTTTTATATTGAAAGGTTTCATTTCCTCTCTCAGATTTTTACTGAAACTCATGATGGCACACTTGCTGATACTGTATGAACCTCCATTTTTATAAGCGCTTAAAGCAGCTATGGAACTCATGTTAAAGATATGCCCTGATTTTTTTTTCATCATCGCAGGAAGCAATGCACGTGTCAGATAGTAAGCGCTGAATAAATTAATGCTGATCATCTTTTCTAGAGTTCCTTCCTCTTCGTTATAAATACTACCCGGAAGAAACTGCCCGGCATTATTAATTAAGATGTCTATTGTATCGGTTTGTGCCAGAATCCAGTCTGTAAATTTTAGAACATCATTTTTATCTGCAAGATCAGCGGGAAAGTATTTAACTGTATTCTCATATTTGCTATTGATTTCTTGTGCAGTACCTGCAAGTTCTTTCTCATTTCTCGAACAAATAAAAATGTTATTTTTTTCGGCTGCGAACCTTTCTGCTATCGCTTTTCCCATACCTTTGCTGGCACCTGATATTACAATATTCATCAATTTAATTCGTTTTCGTATCCTAACAACAAATCTAAAATCTAAAGCTGACATTATTAAAAATAATCGTGTGAAATATCAACATCTGTTTTTTGACCTCGACCATACTCTATGGGATTTTGATGCAAATGCTAAAGATGCGCTCACAGAGTTATATCAATTCTTCAACCTTGAGTCGAGAGTCTTTAATAATTTTAATGATTTTTATTTAGTTTATCTCAATCATAATGCCACTTTGTGGAGTCGTTTTGAAAAAGGATATATTACCGTGGATGAATTGAAATGGAGAAGGATGTGGCGTACTTTGCTCGATTTTCAGATAGCAGATGAAAAGCTGGCGAGAGATATGAGCGATTATTATCTGGAAATTCTGCCAACCAAAAAAAGAGTTTTTGAATATACTTATGAAATACTGGATTACCTCACTAAAAAAAAATATTCGCTTCATCTTCTTACCAATGGATTTGAAAAGACCCAGAGAATAAAACTGGAAAGCGCTCATCTCACAGGATATTTTAAGAATGTGGTAACTTCAGAAACTTCAAATTCTGTAAAACCTAAAAAAGAAATTTTTGAATATGCCCTGCAAAAGGCAAAAGGAAAAATGGAAGAAAGCATCATGATTGGCGACAATCTGAATGCGGATATTCTCGGTGCAAAAAATGCCGGAATGGATTCAATTTTTGTAAATTATATCAATGCAGAAGGCAGTGATGATCCTACCTACACCATTCATCATCTGAAAGAACTGGAATCTATTTTATAGAAAGTTTTTTATTTCTTAGCTGATGAATCGGATCTCATTTTATCATTAAACTCCCTGGAATTTCCTTTTGGAATAGAAAGTGAAACCCAACGATCATTTAATTGCATTTTGCCCAG
>DASSHD010000638.1:0-3859 GCA_035693085.1 Hanamia sp.
AAATTAAAAAGTATCAGCAGCCCGCAAGGGCTTTTTATCCCCATAACTTCCCATCAACCCAATTAGCCCGAAAAATATTTTTACGCACCTAACTGAAACCCTTATCTGATGAGGTTATTATTTACTCGCTGAATCGCTGACATGTACCGTAAATACGCCATCATCTCCCACCTGCTCGGCGCCACTGCCGCTTTGTACAAACTTAAATTGCTCATCCAAAAGTATCCAGTTTAAATACGCTTTTGGTTTTGTAGTACCCGGAGGAAGTTGGCTGTTTAAAAAATCTGTTGCGGATGTAGGTATGATACCACCGTTTTGTAATTTCGTTGAGGTGATATTTATAAGTAATAACAGTTAAGAGTAAACGAAGAAATAATAATGATTTCGTTGTCTAGTAACGAACAACAGCAGGTATGGAGACCGTGACTGTTCGGGGGGGCTTTTAGTGCCATCTGGATTAAATCCGGAAGGATAATTTGCGTAATCGGCAATCATTACCAAATGTCATTCTTTATTTTTCCTAAATAAAATGTTCTATTTATCATCGTTATTTTTACGCCTGATGCTAAACTAGAACAGCCTTGCCTAATGTAAACAGAATTTACGCTTTTTTTTTCTTTTTCAGACATTAACACAAAATAGTTACAACGGTTTTTAAGCAAAAAATACGCATCAAATTTTTGTAAACTGTCAACAAGTGGACCTTTTCTCAATATTACAGCTCTAAGCCCCCTCCAGTGGTCTATAGTGCATCCCTCAGAGATATTATTCAAATCAAGAATAATCAATAAGGAATCATCCAAATTACACTTTCTAAAATGATAGCATACTTCTTTTGAATTTAGAAATATTTCCAGAGCATTGCACATATTTTTTGCCTCAGTTTTTTGTGCCATTAAAGGAAGGTTGATTAAGAATATAAAAAGAATTGTAAGTATGACATTATTTCTAAAAATCATTTGATTATTAGTTTAGTATATTTTATTCTTTAAGGTTTTTCACGCTCACCAAACTTCAGGCACTTTTTTCTCAGAATCTTCTTTACTCTTTTGATCTTCTACAACTTCTCTAGCACCATTTAATACTATTTGATTAAAATTAGGCACGGCAACGGAAGGAGCTTGATAGTCATAGTAGCCTTTCAAATTACCCCACATATGTTCACTAAGCCACTCACCATCTTCTTTGTGTGTATAATTATCACCATTATCATATTTCGTTACTTTAAGGCTAACTCGATGTGCTTCTTCATGAGTTAATACTTCCGTAATCATAAAAAGTGCAGCTTCAATATCCTTTGGAGTTTTAGCATTTTCCAATATGTCTAAAAATTTAGTATTAATTTCAATAACATCCCCAAAATGTTCAGGAGGAGTGTGTCCTCTCGTAAAATTATCAGTTACAAGTTGTATCTCTGCGCCACTCCCATAAGTATAATCTCTTACTACTTCTTTTTCATTAAACCCTAATATTTCAAATAATCCCAAAAGCTTTTCGTCAGATGCCAATTTTACAATTCCTTCTTTAGATGATAGGAACTTAAAGGTTTTAGGATAATTCTTCTTTAAAAATTGCTCGGTCTTTTTGGACAATTTAAACATTCCGTCAACATCTACATTTGAAATTGGATTGTTCCCTCCATAACTATAAGGTGATTCTCTTGGGTACTGTACAACCAAAGGGTCAATCTGCCACATTCGGTCTATTTGCGGATCCTGCATTCTTGCGCCAAAATCATATTCTTCAAGTCCGCTTCCATCACTAAATTCCTCATGCTGCAATTCTTTCCCGTTGTATTTGTATCTATTTTCCAATCCTCCTGCTGCTCTATCACTTATCCCAGCCATGGTCAGTCCGAACGGATAACTCTCTCAAAGAACTTTAATCTTGTAAATATACAATTAGAATTCCTGATTATTTGTTGGTTTACTACAAGATTATTTTAGTAACGAACAGTCACAGGTCTGGAGACCTGCGCCAGTTCGGGATTTTAGATTTACTTACAGTAAAGAAACAAATAATCCGGTTTTTTTTGTTACAATATAGCAGTTAAGATTGTACTGTTTTAATAATTATATCTTACTGGCGGTTGCTGCGGTGGTATGGTAATTAAGGGGCTTAAATTCGGCAATACATTTCGCAAAGTTGCTATGTCTTTGTTTGATGTATCTATAAACGTCCAGTTAACGCCATTGTCTTTTGATACTGCTATTAATGTTGAGGTGCTTAGTAATCTTCCCTGTGATAATTTAATTTCTGTATGCTGGGCAATCGTGGCTTGCAATTCCTTCCCGCTCTTTACAATCTTTGATGGTTCATCAAAAGTTATATTGCTAAAGCTCATGCCTTGTGCATGCATGTCATTGCTGGTTTTAGTTAGGATTGCAGCCATCTTGCCTGCACCACCTATTGATTTTAAAATTAACGGATACGTATAGTTTGCAAACGTTTTATAATCTCCACTTACAAAAGCTGCTCCCATTTTACCTGCATGCTGCTTTAAGTTTTGAGCTGCCTCTTTTACTTGGGCATGTGTGGTTGTAAAGAATACTACACTAAAAAGCAAACTAACAATTGATGGCTTCGCTTTATAACTATTTAGTCTTTTCAAAATCATATTTATCAAGAATTTCACCGGAGTCAATTCCTTTAAACCCAGCTTTTTTTAATTTCTTTAATGTTTCTACCCCAATCAATATCACGGGGCTTTTTGATTCAAAACTTCCAAAACAAATATCGGTTCTGAAAAAACCATCGGGAATAGGAACACGTTCTTTTAAACATACTGGACTTGCCCCTATAATTTCTTCATAACCCTGACATTTCTCATTATAATTTATAAACCTTAAACCATAAGACTGGCTATCATATTCAATTATATTGTGAGTTTTAAACCAATAAAATCCCGGAGAATTGGGCAATGTGACAAATTCAAGCCCCGAATAATTTTCATTTTCGCAAAAGGATTTGAAGGTGCCTGATACAATATCATAGCCATCATAAGTTGATGATAGGTGTTTCTTTGTTTTTATTTTAAAAGAGGGGTCAATTTGATTTATTGTGTAAATATCGCTACAGTTGGCACATTTATCCAATTTTATGTTCTCAAACATTCTTTTTTTATTATCATAAAAATAAAAATCATATCCTAATACCATAATCAATTAATAAAATTAAGGATGTTGTTTAAAAAAATCACTTGCTGCTTTTGTATATTTTGCACCGGAGCCTTTATAGAAATCTTTCATTGCCTGTATTCTTTCTCCTCTGGAAAAATTTTGGGATATTCTTTTCCCAGAATTTCCGGGACCAGGGCGCATTGTTTTTACTTTCCCATTTTTATATGTATCCCCCTTTGTATTTTTATAATTATCTAAATGTTCATTTAAATCTTTATGAAGCTCCCGGTGCTCACTTTTTGACATTTCAGTCGTCTGTTGATCTGCTTCACCCTCCAAAAACTTAGGATCAGAATGATGCAATTCAGTTTCTTCGGTAGCTTCTGCGAAATTCTTTTCTGCCATTTCTTTCACTTCGTCTTCAGCCCCAACTTTCAAGGCATCCTCTGCTGCAACTTCTCCTACTCGTATTATCTCGCCGCCTTCGCCTGCAGTCAACGCATCTACCCCTAACATTACAACCCCAATACCAGCTTCCTTCCAGTCACCATGGTATATTCCCTCGCCTATTTGCTTAATACTACCCGCAAAAGGAATATAGTCTAACCCCTCATATAAAGCGCTTCCAACACTGCTCCAAAAGCCGCCACTACTTTTTGATTTACCCGCAACAACAACGGGGGCTAAAGCCACCTCATTGTTGAGATTACTGCCCTGAGAAGCATCGTCTTTTCTCAAAG
>DASSHD010000639.1:0-5984 GCA_035693085.1 Hanamia sp.
AGAATTAGCAAAAGGAGAAACTTTAGGCAATCTTACCAAAAGTGTGCAAACAGGGTATGAAGCCTGGATCAGTGCACCTCACATAGGAAATTTTAAATTGATTGCAGACATTCCCGCCCTTGCCATTGTATTTTTAATCACCTGGTTAGTCTATATTGGAATTAAAGAAACACGGAGAGCTACTAATTTGATGGTAGCGTTTAAGATCATTATTCTTCTTGCAGTAATTGCTGTTGGATTTTTTTATGTAGCGCCTGCCAACTGGAGTCCGTTTTTACCGAATGGTTTTAGTGGAATGATGAAAGGAGTATCGGCTGTGTTCTTTGCCTATATTGGATTTGATGCTATATCTACCACCGCGGAGGAATGTGAGAATCCCCAAAGAGATCTGCCGCGTGGTATGATCTATTCTCTCATAATATGTACCGTACTTTATATTGCAGTTGCTTTTGTTTTAACGGGAATGGTTTCATACAAAGAATTGCAGGTAGGCGACCCATTGGCATTTGTTTTTAAAAGAGTAGGGCTTAATCAGATAAGTTATATCATTTCTTTCAGTGCGGTAATTGCGACGGCAAGCGTATTACTTGTGTTTCAAATGGGGCAGCCCCGCATCTGGATGAGTATGAGCCGTGATGGATTGCTGCCAAAGGCTTTCAGCAAGATACATCCTAAATATAAAACACCTTATTTTGCAACAATAGTGACAGGACTTTTTGTGGCAATACCTGCATTATTCTTAAACTTAACTGAAGTAACAGACCTTACCAGCATCGGCACTTTATTTGCGTTTGTGCTTGTATGTGGCGGTGTGCTTTTATTACCCAAAAGAGAAGACGATGAAGCTGCACCAAAATTTAAAATCCCTTATATAAGTTCGCAATTCATTGTGCCGGTTTTATTTATTACAGGAGTATTTATTTTCTGGAAAAACTTTTTGGGACTGTTTGATTTTAGCGCGGGTTGGGAAGTATTTCGTGATAAGTTGCCTTTCTTTTTATTTGTAATTCTTTCAATAGGATTGACCATTGCATCGTTTGTAAAAAAACTTTCTCTGATTCCCGTTCTCGGGCTCGCCAGTTGTTTTTATTTAATGACAGAACTGGGTTACACTAACTGGTTGAGGTTTATCATCTGGTTGATAGTCGGTTTGTTTATTTACTTTTTGTATAGCCGGCAGCATAGTAAATTGGGTAAAGAAGTGGTAAAGTGATTTGCTAACTAAACTCCCAACCCTCAAACCAACTATCTTTGTTCTATGAAATATCAGTTGGGCGATACAGTATTGATTTTACATTCAAATGAAGAGGGCGAAGTGGTTGAAATCATCAATGATAAAATGATATTGGTTGAAGTGGATGAGGTACGTTTCCCGGTTTATACAGATCAGATTGATTTCCCTTATTTTAAAAGATTTACTGAGAAAAAAATTGTTTTTCCCAAAAAAGAAAAAGTATATGTTGATAATCTGAAGAAAGAAGAGGTTACTAAAAAATACAAGGTGAGTACAGGCGTGTGGTTATCTTTCTTGCCGGTATTTGATAAAGATATTTTTGATGATGATGTAGTGGAGAAATTTAAAATTTATCTCATCAACCAAACCGATGAAGCTTATCATTTTATTTATCAGATAAAATTTAAAGGCTCGCCTGATTTTGAATTATCAAATAATGTTTTGCCGTTTAATGAATTTTATCTGCATGATATTCCCTTCGAGGAAATGAATGATTCTCCAAAATTTGAATTCGATTTCTTTCTCGTTAATCCTGATAAAAAAAGGGCTCCTCATTTTGAAACATCTTTTAAAATAAAAGCCAAACAATTATTTCAGAAGATCGAAGAAATGAAATTGAAAAATGAACCTACATTTTCTTTTATATTTTTTGAAAAATATCCTGATAAAGTGGAAGAAATAATTCCTGATTATAATGGCATGCATGAGCGGGCTTATAATATATCCAGGGTAACAGAAAAACTGGAACCTCCACGATCTGTTATAGATTTGCACATAGAAAAATTAATGGATAGATGGAAAGGCCTGAGTAATTTTGAAATACTTACCATCCAGTTAAATTATTTCGAAAAATATTATAATCTTGCAGTAGCTCATCGTCAGCCCAATCTTATCGTAATTCATGGAGTAGGAACAGGAAAACTGCGTGATGAAATTCATGAAATTCTAAAAACGAAAAAGGAAGTGAGAACCTTCGCCAATCAATATCATCATGATTTTGGTTTCGGCGCAACGGAGATCTTTTTTCAGTATTAAAAATTTGCTTTATTCATTCTATTTAAGGTTTTTTTCATCCGGTTTCTCTTTAAAATTTGTATCTTCGTGAGTACTGCAAACCGGGTTATCGTTCCGGTCCCGATCGGGAAGGAAAGTCCGGACAGTACAGAGCAACACACCGGTTAACAGCCGGTCTTGTCCTAAAGTGGGCAGGAAGAAAGTGCCACAGAAAATAACCGTCCGCCTTAGGTGGATAAGGGTGAAAACGTGAGGTAAAAGCTCACGATCTTTACAAGTAATTGTAAAAATGGGTAAACCTTGTGTTCTGCAATGCCACGTATATCAGCGTTTGAGGGCTGCTCGTCCGATGCTGAAGGGTAGGCAGCAAGATTGTTGCAGTAATGTAACAGCCAGATAAATGATAGCCACCTGTTGCCAAACAGGAAACAGAATCCGGCTTACAGGTTTGCAGTAAATTAATTAAAAAGGCAGCCATTCCTGGTTGCCTTTTTTGGCAGATACAGTAAACCAAACAAATAGGTTACATTTTATTTATTTTGTGTTAAGCCAATAACAATCATTTTTAATGATTAAAATATTTTAAAAGATGTGGACACTCATCACTGATTGCAACAAACAATTAACGATTCATTCCAGAGTAAGGGAGAAGAATGAAACTTATTTAAAATTATACGAAATCATAGAGGTGGAATTTGATCAGTATAAACTCCGGCTGATTGAAAAAAATAATTTGCAGGTGGCAGAGGAAGGAAAGCCGATAATAAACTGCCTTCAATTGAAACAATACGCCTTTGAAGTGGAACAAAAGGGGTAGGATTAACAGGTAATCGGTATCGGGTATACTTCGCAAGGGACACTAGGGTGAATTAAACCTGGGAAAAACCCGCTAATTAATCTGTGCATATTACCAACCTTAGTAGAAACCATAATTCTTTTTACATCCAACCTTACCTGTCTGCCGCCAGCCTGCCTGTCCGGTAGCTACCGTATGGACACATCTTTTGCGATGCACCAGCCTCTAAAAATCCATCCAAATTTTTCCAGGCCACGTTTTAGAGTTATCGGGCCTGGTGGTCTTTGTTTGGGATTTCCCTTCCATCCTCCTAACCGGGCTATAATATCTGTTGCCCATGATAATGTTGACGGATCAAACCTGTGTGTCATAGACAAATCTGAACCCACCTGTTTCAGACATTTAATTTCCTTTTCTGAAAATACTTCTTTTGTTTCTTGCGCTTCTTCATTTTCGTGTGCCATCAGCATTTGCATTATCCGCAGTACATTATTGAGCAGTAATAAAGTTAATTTCCTGATTCCCCATCCGGTAGTAAGCTCGGTTGATTCTATAGCAAATCCTTTTTTCTTCAGCAATCTGAACACCTGCTCAATATTCCATCTTAGCTGGTATATGTTGATTATGCGCAAAGCATCTTCAAAACTTTCAACGCAATGTGTGGTAAGCAGTCTCCACTTAATGCTTCCATTTTTAGGCCCATTAATTTCTTTGGCTTCCACCACATATAAGGTTAATTCCGCAGGACACTTTTTATCTTTTACCGAAGCTGGTTTCTTGATGGTTACTTTAGCATAACGTACTTCTAAAGTTGCTGTTCTTTTTACTATCTTCTTTCTTTTATCTTGTTCAATTTCTATTTCGTAACTGCCTGCCACCGGTTGCTCCCGCAAAAAATCATGTAAATACTTACCATTGGTTAATCTGCGGTTATCCCTGTTCCTGATGACCAGATGGGTTTTCTCATCAGGAACTGTACAAAATTGTTCATAGATATCCCCCTCTCTGTCTTCTACTATCGTAATACTTTTAGCAGATGATAAGGCTTCTTTACTTTGTCTGCTCGCCTCTATCCACTTATAGGATTCTTTTTCTTCAATGGGTTGATGCTTATAGGCCCGGGTCGTATTGTTTGCTTTATCTTTTTGTCTGTGCCACAGCTTAACAGATGAAAAACCGAGCATCGTTTCTTTATCTGCATCTAACACTAAAGCTGCATGAACTAAGAACCCCAACCCTTTTTTATTTCCGACAAGCCCTACTCCGCTTGATGGCTTTAGTTTGTTGCGATGATCACTCAATCCAATACTGGAGGTGTCCTGTATCACCAATACATCACGGCCTTCAACGTTCTTCCCACATCTGTTTTGCATCTCCTCTATCAGGCCCTGTTCAGTTACTTTCTCATTATCCAGAAACCGGTAAAACCCTTTTTGCGATGCTTCATCTTCTGTAACGCCTTGTATTGCACTACTACGGCTTTGAACCAGCATGCTTGTTATTTGATTGGCTCTTTTGTCTAATCTCTTATCTGAAAAGATTCCTGTGAAATCCGGCTTGTGGCTAAGAAGTTCCATAATTTTTTTTACAAAGGTCTATATTTGTGTCCATACGGTAGCTGTCCGGTAGGCAGGGCAGGTTAGCTTATTCTATGAAAAAAGACTTTCGTTGCTTCATAATAAGGTAATAATGTAATAAGGTGTGCTTTAATAGATACATTTTTCTACTACTAAGGTTAAAAGCAATAATTCCGGTAGCATCAATGTTATCCAAATTTTTACGTATCACTAAACAGTGAATCATTTTGACTATAGAAATTCACAGTTTTGTCTTTTTCGTAGTATAATAGGGTATTAGAAATCAGTTATCAGTAATTAGTTATCCGGACAAGACACTCATCACGCATCACTTATATCTCCAACCCCTACACCACTTTCAACACAATCTTCCCTCTTGTATGTCCTCCTTCAATTTTTCTGTGTGCTTCTGCAGCTTCTTTTAAGGGGAAAATTTGAGAAATAACAGGTTTCATTTTTCCTGAATCAATAAGGTCTGCTATCTGTTGTAATTCTTCGGGGAGTGACTGAGCCATGAAACCCTCAACATGTATATCTTTTAATTTTGCCGCTTCCTGATTTTGTGGTTGCATAGTGGTAATGAGCCTGCCTCCTTTCCTGATTACTTTCAATGATCGCTTCTGCGTATCACCACCTACCAGGTCAAATACAAGGTCAACGCCTTTCACTTTATTTTCAAACTTTTCAGTTTTATAATCAATTACTTCATTTGCTCCCAGGTCGTATAAAAAATCAATATTTTCTTCGGAAGCCGTACCAATAATATAAGCGCCTTTCCATTTGGCAAACTGCACAGCATAAGCACCTACTCCACCTGCGGCAGCATGAATCAAAACTTTTTGACCCGCTTTTAACTGCCCAAAATCAAATAAACCCTGCCAGGCCGTAAGCCCTGCAAGTGGCACTGCCGCTGCTTTATCATGGTTGATACTTTTAGGCTTGCTGTTTACCTGGTTGGCTTTCACCACTACATATTCTGCATAAGTGCCATTACGTGTGGGGTCGGGCCTGCTGTAAACTTCATCTCCTTTTCTAAAATTTAAAATATCGCTGCCCACTTCTTCTATTTCGCCTGATACATCCCATCCGGGTATAAATGGAAGTTGAATGGGGAAAAGCGATTGGGCCAGTCCTGCGCGCATTTTCCAATCTACAGGGTTAACACCGCTGGCATATACTTTTATTAAAACTTCATCAGGCGCGGTCGCCGGTCGCGGCACTTCTTCATACTTTAATACTTCGGGGCCGCCAAATTCGTGGATTCTTACTGCTTTCATACGGGTTCATTTTTGTTTGAATACACAAACAATTTTAAAATAATGTCATTGGTAAAACAGGGACACATTAATTGTGCCTAAAACAT